>CAZTHW010000125.1:0-7098 GCA_964613595.1 uncultured Desulfobacteraceae bacterium
CTGTTGGGCAGGCTGTTCATGACGCCTTAAAACCGCCCGGATTCGCAGCATCAGTTCCCTGGGGGAAAAGGGCTTGACCAGGTAATCGTCTGCGCCGAGTTCGAATCCCACGATCCGGTCGACTTCCTCGCCCTTGGCCGTGAGCATGATGACCGGGATATCTGCGGTGGCCTGGTTGCGTTTCATGGTTTTGCAGACCTCAAGTCCGTCCATGCCCGGCAGCATCAGGTCGAGAACCAGCAAATCGGGTATTTCGTGGATGGCCGTTTCCATGCCTTTTTTGCCGTCCTTGCTTTTCAGCGTTCTGTATCCTTCGGATTCCAGGTGCCAGATAACCAGGTTGAGAATGTCCGGGTCGTCTTCGATGACCAGAATGGTTTTATCCATTTTTTTACCTTGCTCCGGTTTCTGCATGGCGCGGTTGTATTGGTTGATCCATTGGCAAAAACGGCGCCGGGCGGTTTGTTGCGTTTGTATAAAACCGGTTTATTATGATATTATCCCGTCCGTTTTCAACGGGTTGGACCATAACACGGATTTGTGACAACGCGTCGAAGACTTTGTGAAGATTTGGTGACAAAATTGACACGCAATCTTTATTTGCATGTAACAGAATCGTCATATTCCAACGATAGGTTACGGGCTAACAGATCGCAGGGGCATCGAAAAAACAGACGCTCCGCATCCTTTAAAAAATACCAGAAAAATGGAGGGTTTCAACAATGAAAATGAAAAAGCTTTTGATCACACTGATTTTTGGGCTCATCTGCACCGGGCTGACCCTGGGTACGGCATGGGCCGAAAACATGGTCATGAAGGGCTCGACCACGGTATTGCCCATTGCCCAGCAGGCGGCTGAAACTTTTATGAACGAGTACCCGGATGTGCAGATATCGGTGTCCGGCGGCGGCTCCGGAAACGGCATAAAGGCGCTGATTGACGGAACCACTGATATTGCCAACGCCTCGCGTTTTATCAAGCAAAAGGAGGTTGCGCGCGCGGTGGAAAACGGTCATTATCCGGTGCCGTTTGGAATTGCGTTTGACTGCATCGTGCCGGTGGTCCACAATTCCAACCCGGTGGATGATTTAAGCGTCGATGAGCTGAAAAAGATTTATCAGGGCAAGATCAAGAACTGGTCCGAGGTCGGCGGCAAGGACATGCAGATCGTGGTGGTATCCCGGGATACCTCATCGGGCACCTATGAGGTCTGGGAGGAAAAAGTGCTCGAAGGCGGGCGCGTTTTCCCCGGGGCCCTGCTGCAGGCCTCAAACGGCGCGGTGGCCCAGGCGGTGTCCAAAAACAAGTATGCCATCGGGTATATCGGATTGTCCTACCTGAACAAGGAGGTAAAGGATCTGAAGGTTAACGGTGTCCGGGCCAGCAAGGATACGGCCGCGGCCTATCCCGTCAGCCGGACCCTGTACATGTTCACCGACGGCTGGCCCGAGGGGGTGACCCTCCAGTTCATGAACTGGATCATGCATCCGGAAAAGGGCCAGAAAGTGGTGGAAAGCGTGGGGTATGTGCCTTTATATTAATTGGGTAATTTCCTGAACCCGGATGCCGGCAAATGACGGAAAGCCCGGCATTTGGCGGCATCCGCTGTATTTTGTATCGAAACAAACCGACCCGAAAGCCCGAGAGGAGTCCAGGGATGAAACGCCAGAGAAAAGAAGGGCTGATCCGGAACCTCTTTTTTGGTATCGCCTTTGTGTCTATCGCCATCTTGCTCTTGATTCTGTTTTTTCTTGTCAAGGCGGGAGTGCCCATATTTGAAAAAGTGTCGGTCACGGAATTTATCTTTGGCAAATACTGGTATCCCACGGCCAGCCCGCCGGATTTCGGAATTCTGCCGCTGATTTTGGCATCCCTGTTTGTGACCCTTTTTTCTGCGGTCATTGCCGTGCCGCTCGGGGTGATGACTGCCATTTATATTGCCGAAATTGCTTCTGCCAGGCTAAAGGAGATTGTCAAGCCGGCCGTGGAGCTGCTGGCCTCGCTGCCTTCGGTGGTGATCGGGTTTTTCGGGATGGTGGTGGTGGCGCCTTTTCTGCAGGAAACCTTTGACCTGCCCACGGGCCTGAACCTGTTTAACGCCTCTTTAATGCTGGCCTTCATGTCCGTGCCCATTATCTGCACCATATCCGAGGATGCCATCAGCAGCGTGCCGCCGGAGTTAAAAGAAGCCTCCCTGGCCCTGGGCGCCAACCGGATCGAAAGCATTTTCCGGGTAATTATCCCGGCATCCCTTTCCGGCATCAGCACCGGGATCATCCTGGGCATGGCCCGGGCGATCGGGGAAACCATGGTGGTGCTGATGGTTGCCGGCGGCGCGGCCATGATTCCCGGGTCCTTGTTTGACCCGGTGCGGCCCATGCCGGCCAGCATCGCCGCGGAGATGGCCGAAGCCCCGTTTCAGAGCGATCACTATCACGCTCTGTTTGCCATCGGGATCATTTTGTTTGTGTTCAACCTGGTGTTTAACTCCGTGGCAGACTACATTTCCCATAAACACCGGCAGGTCGGGGCAGCAACCCTGTAATCCCGGGAAAATGGAACAGGAGAGATTCTTGATGAACGGAACACATCAAAACGAATTGGTTTTCACGAAATCGGTTCTGGGGCGCAACATCAATCAGCAGGTGTTTTTCACCCTGTTCCGGGGGGCGGCCGGAATCAATGCCCTTGCCCTGCTGATTGTGGTCTACTTCCTGGTCAAAAACGGATGGACCGCCATCAGCTGGGATTTTTTAACCGAGGCCCCGCGGGATTCCATGACCAAGGGCGGCATTCTGCCGTGCATTGTTGGCACCGCTTACCTGAGCATTGGCGCGCTGGCCATTTCCATGCCCCTGGGTATCGGCTCGGCCGTTTATTTAAACGAGTATGCCCGGCAGGGAGTGATTGTCCGCCTGATCCGGTTTGCCATCAACAACCTGGCGGGCGTGCCCTCGGTGGTCTTCGGCCTGTTCGGGCTGGCATTTTTTGTCACCTGGATGAATCTGGAGGTCAGCATTCTTTCCGGGGCCCTGACCCTGGGCTTTTTAAGCCTGCCCGTGGTGATCGGCGCATCCGAGGAGGCCCTGCGCGCGGTGCCCGATACATACCGGGAGGCCTCCCTGGGACTGGGGTCCACCAAATGGCAGACCATCTCCCGGGTGGTGCTGCCAGCGGCCTTTCCTTCCATGATTACCGGCGGGATTCTGTCTTTGAGCCGGGCGGCCGGGGAGACCGCGGCCATCATGTTTACCGCGGCCGTTTATTTTAACAAGCAGCTTCCGGATTCGATTTTCGACCCGGTCATGGCCCTGCCGTATCATATTTACGTGCTGGCCACGGCGGGCACGAAAATCGAGGAAACCCGTCATTTGCAGTACGGAACCTCCCTGGTGCTTATTGCCCTGGTGCTGGGCATGAACCTGCTTGCCATTGTCTACCGGGCAAGGCTGCGGCGGAAGGTATAATTTTGAACAACGGATCGGACCCGGCAATGTTTTGGGCTTTAATGGAAGGTTTTGATGCCTGCACCGCACATGCATTTTTGCAACAATCGTATTGTCAGCGGATCAGGGTTTGTGCTATGGATGCGGCAAGCGGTATTCGGCGGCCGATCCAAAAATTGAATGGATGAGCCACGAATCCAAATAGTTGGAAAAGTGCTGGCGTTCATCCGAAAAAAATTAAAGGAGGAAGGGAAAAAAATGAAAAAAGGGATTTTGGCAGGGATTTTGGCAGGTGTGTTATCAGTTTGCATGGCGCTGCCCGCGGCAGCCGTGACCGTGGATTTCCACGGCAAGGCCCTGATGGGCGGACTCGGCGCATCCGATGCCCGGGTGTTAGGTGGTGATGATACGGACAGCGCTTTTGTCGGCGCGGGCAAGATGCGTTTCCGTGCCGAGGTGGGCACGGATGACGGCCGGGCCAAGATGGTTTACGGGTTTGAGACCGGGGCCAACAACTTTGGCGGCAGTGAGTGGGATTATTCCGGCGACAGCACGGATTTTGAGAACCGGTTTGCCTATATCCAGTCGACACTGCCGGGCATGAGTGACAATATCTATGCCCGCGCCGGCCTTCAGAAGACCGGGGTCAATCAGTGGTTATGGACTGAGACCGCAGCCGGCCTTACCCTGCACGGCAAAGGCAATGTCAACTGGGCAGCCGGCTGGTTCCGGGGTTCTGAAGATGGATTTGACGATGATAATCCGGACAACATAGAGGACAGTGATCTGTTTGTTGTCAAGGGAGATTTCAGTCCGGCATCCGGTGTGGCCCTCGGCGGTTTCGGTGTGTATGCCATGGATTTCGGCGGCCGCAGAGACGCAGACACTGACGGCGACGGCACTGATGATCCTGCCATTGAGCAGGGGGCTGACCAGTACTGGCTGGGTCTCACCGGGGCCCTTGATGGGGCGGTGTTTGCCTCAGGCGACCTGATCTATCAGGGCGGAGATGCAGGTCCAGAAAGTCAAGATCTGGATGTTTCCGCCTATTTGGCCAATGCTACTGTGGGTATGAACGTCAACGACAGCAGCAAGGTTTCCTTTAACGCCCTGTATGTCAGCGGCGACGATGATGATAACGACGGCGATCAAGAGGCCTTCCAGTCCATTGACGCGGACGTCGATGTGGGGCAGATCTTTTTCAAGGATTCTCTGGCGGCATCGCTTGACCGGTACGTGGATTATCAGTTCGGGGAGTATCAGTCCTATGATGAAATGAGAAACAGAGGCCTGATCAACCTGGCCCTGGAAGGCGAGATGCAGGTGGATGCGAAAAACAACCTGCGGGGGGCGGTGCGTTACCTGGCCACTGCGGAGGATGACCCCCTTTCCGGCGAGAGCGATCTGGGCTATGAGTTCGATCTGTGGTATTCCTACAAGATGAACAAGAACCTGACGCTCAAGCTCGAGGGCGCTTATCTGATTTCCGGCGACCTGGCAGAGACCATGTTTGAAGATGACGACAATGTTTACCAGTTCGGCGCAGGCGCGGTGTTTGCGTTCTAATCGATTATAAAGCAGACCGGGCCGGGCGGGACCTCCCGCCCGGCCCGGATTTTTTTGAAGAATCTTTTCTTCGCGCACTTCGTGTGCTTTGTGGTTATTTTTATGATTCTAAGCATGACGGTTTCGTGAAAAGTCTTGAAAATGTTCATGCTCGTCAAGCAATAAAAATATAAGATCCTGATTTTACTTAATCACTTAAAACTTAACACTGCCTGCAGGGCAGTACCAAATGTCCGGGTGAAAACCGGACGGAAACCTGAAAACCAAATGAAGACATTTACGTGGATGCCAAAAGTATTTTTTGCGTGCGCTGTCATTATTATTGCGGGGTTTTGCACGGCCCGGGCCGGGGGCTTTGACACGGAACAGATTGAAAAAGCGCTGGCCATGCAAAAGGCGCGCGTGATCCAGGGGCCTGAAGACCGGATGCTGGTAAACAAGGGAAGCCGCGATCAGGTGGAAAAGGGCGATCTTTTCTGCATTTACGCAAACGGGCAGGCGGTAACGGATCCGGAAACCGGCAAAAACCTGGGTTCCTATGCCGCGCCCGAAGCTTTCGGCCGGGTAGTGCGCACAAGCGAGAAATTTGCCGAAATCCGGCTCCGCTGCCTGGCGCCGGACTGCAACATCGAAGCCGGGCAGGAAACAATGCGGTTCAAGGACGTTCCGGCTCGGTTTATGGATGTTGACGGCACGCATTTTTCCGATTACACGGCCATCCGGGCCGGACTTTCCCACCTGGACTGGCAGGGCTATACTGCAGAGGCCGATCCCGGGCAAGCACAGGAAGCTTCAGCATTTTCCGTGGTTTTTGCGGCCAAAGCCGATCGGCTGACCCTGTGGAGCGGCGGGGAGATCAAGGCGGTTTATACCGGAGCGGATTCAGATCGGCAAACCCCTGGATCAGCGGCCTCTTCACAGGACCGGCCGAAAACCAAAGCCTCCCGGCGCGATGCAGGCATACACGGGAAGTCCGCCGTGCCGGGACTGGCATTGCCGTCGATGGCTGATGCCATAAAAGCCGAAGATTTCCGGGCGGTGGCCACCCGGAAGGAAGTGACCCGAAATATCGGCGTGGTCCAGACAGCCGAAACCCAGAAGCCTTACCTGCTGTGTCTTGGCAGCCGGAACATCGAGGCCCGCGCCCTGGAGGACGGAAAACGATTTGAATATACTTACGAGGGCTTCGGCGAGGTGGTGAACATGTCGGTTTCCGGCCGCAGCCTGGCGGCGGTCAATGTTTACGTGCCGGATGAAGGCATGCGCTCCGTGGTGCTGAAACTCACAGGCAGCGGCTTTCGCGTGGTGGCGGAAAATATTGCTTATGTGCTCTCATTTATGCATCCGCCCGGCAAGGGCGGCGAGCTGGAACTGTGGGGACAGCGCTTTACCCCGGCGGATCAGCTTTTGCCCGCGGTATACCGGCTGCAAATAAAAGAAGACGGTTCCGTGAGCCGGGGGGAAAAGATCGCCGTACCGTTTGGATACAGTCTGTTTGGCGCCTTTTTTGTCGATGTCAACGGCAACGGCACCCGCGAGCACGGATTTTTCAATCCCGGCGGCAGGCTGGTATTGTACGAATCCGGACAAGCAGTGTGGCAGTCCAATGACCGTTTTACAGCAGGCGGCCAGGACCTTCAGGTCCGGGACCCGGCAGACAGCGACGCCGCCCCGGACCGGGTGGAGATATGGAGCCAGCCGGCCCTTTTTCAGCAAAACGGCGGAATCCTGGCTGCAGTGGCCCTGAACCGGTCCGGGCTGTCCGATTTTTTCGGGGGCGGTGCCAGCCAGGGCACGGTCGGAATCCTGCAGTTTACCGGTTCCGCTTATTATTTGCGGCCCCTGGCGGATCATTTTCAGGGCGCGATCCGGGACGTGCATGTCTGGCAGGGGGATTTGTTGATTTGCGTGTCCGAGGATGTGCTTATTTTGCAAAAAGGGCGGTCCCACGTACTTGCCCTGCCGCTGACGGTCCTGGGGCGGGCGGCGGATTTCTAGGCTGGGTTGCGGCCGGGGCGTAAATGTTGGCCACATACGATCAGGAGGTTTTATGAACGACCATCACCATCACGGGCACGACAACCAC
>CAZTHW010000126.1:0-7092 GCA_964613595.1 uncultured Desulfobacteraceae bacterium
AATTCTGAGAAATTGCGCGTAACGCAGATATTGGACTTTTTACGGTGCCATCAAAACTTAACACTGCCTGTAAAAAAGACTTTTCCTAAATTGAGCGATTTTCAAGTTTGCCGCAGATACAAGGAAGATGCAGACAAGCTATAGTGGACTATGCGAGGCTGCATCTGACGCAGTAGATGCGGCAAAATTGGAAATCCCGGAGGGTTTCAAATTTTAACACCTGAAAATGACTTAATTCCTTAAAAAAATTAATCCGTGTAAAAATTTGAAACGCTCATTTTAGGTTTTTACAGGCTCATCAATACAAAATGCCAGCGTTTTGTCAAGAGCGGGGATCTGCCTTGAAAATCCGGATACTTTCTGTTACTGCTGCCTTGATCACTGCATTGCACTGAAATCCGACAAAAAACAAAAGGGGAAAATATGTCAAGCCAATTTACCAAGGAGGAGTATCGCCGTTTAATGGACCTGGCCATGATCGCCAACTGGGTCCTGCACGTGTTTGAAACCGAGGAAAACCCCGAAACCCGGGATTATGACCAGGTGATCCAGAAGATCTACGCCGGCGCCGAGGAGATGGGCCTGGGAGAGCTGGTCACAAAGGACGAGGAAACCGGCGCCTGCTATCCCACGCCGGACTATGAAGAGGAATCCGAGGTCATGGACCTGCTCGAGGACTTCGAGGACAACCTGTTCTGGTTCGGCATGGCCCAGCGCATGGCACTGAAAACCCTGGTGGACGAGGAAGGCATCGAAACCTATGACGAGCTTTTCGACGAGACCAACGCGGCCAAGTTAAGGGCCCTGGAAGCACGGTTTGCCGAGGAATTTTACGAAAACGGGCTAAACAACATCAAGGCCGGGATCAATACGGACACCTCGGATATCGACATTTCCGGCCAAGGAGAATAAGGCGGCGTGGCGGCAAACTCAGCATCCGGTCAAACCGGCAGCATACAACACCTCATGGATACGGCGCTGGGCCGGCAGGCAGCCGATCTGGCGGTTATCAACGCCCGGGTCTTAAACGTTTTTACCGGCGAATTGCTGGAAAACCTGTGCGTCTGCGTCACCGCGGGAAAGATTGCCTACGTGGGACAGATCCGCCCGGAAATGACCGGCACAGACACCCATGTAATCGATGCGGACGGCATGGTTGTGATACCCGGGTTTATTGACGGCCATACCCATATCGCCGCCGGCTACTGCCCGGAAGAATTCCTGAACTACGCCATGCGCGGCGGCACCACCGCCGTGGTCACGGAAGTGTTTGAATCCTATTTTTTCGCCGGTCTGGAAGGGATTCTGGATTTTCTTGCGGCCTGCGCAGACCAGCCGATCAAGATTTTTGCCACGGCCCCGGCCATGGTCTCGATCAGCGGCCTGTCGGCCGGCATTGACCCGCAAGACCTGGCGCATCTGCTGGCCCGGCCCGAAATCCTGGGTATGGGGGAATCATACTGGCAGGGGGTCCTGCAGCATCCGGAAAAATATATTTCTGCATTTGAAGCGGTCCGCAGATCCGGAAAAACCCTGGAAGGCCATACCGCCGGGGCGGGTGAACAAAAGCTGGCCGCCTACCTGGCCGCGGGTATTTCCTCCTGTCATGAGCCCATCACGGCAGAAGAGGCCCTTTCCCGGCTCCGCCAGGGTCTATGCGTCATGATCCGCGAAGGAAGCGTGCGGCGGGACCTGGAAGCGGTTTCTGAAATCCGGAACAGGGGCGCGGACCTGCGGCGCGCCGCCCTGGTATCCGACGGTATTACGCCTGAAACCCTCGTGGAAAACGGATACATGGAAGCCATTGTACAAAAGGCCATTGACCTGGGATTCGCACCTGTGGATGCCATCCGCATGGCCACCCTGAACGTGGCCGAACATTTCGGCATGGATCAGCAGATAGGGGCGGTGGCCCCGGGCCGGGATGCCGACTTCCTGCTGGTGCCGGACCTGGAAACCATCCGGGCCGAATGCGTGGTCAGCCGCGGCCGGATCATTGCCCGGCAAGGAAAACTGCTGGTGTCGCCCCGTTCTCACACATTTTCGGAAGCATCCGGAAATACCGTCTCTCTACCCCGGGCTTTTACGGCAGATGATTTTGCTGTCCGCGCCCCGGATGAAAGACCGACCCGGCGCATCCGGGCCATGGAAATGGTCACGGACCTGGTGACCCGGGAAAAAATCCTGGATATGCCGGTCAAGGGAGGCGAAATTGCCGCAGACCCGGAACAAAACATCATCAAGGCGGCCGCCATCAACCGCAGACAGGTCCCGGGCAAATGCTTTACCGGATTTATCAGCGGTTTCGGCCTTTACGCCGGTGCGCTTGCCTCCAGCGGGGCCTGGGACACCTCGGATCTCATCGTTGTGGGGGCGGAGGAAGCAGACATGGCCGAGGCCGTAAACCGGATCCGCGAGACCGGGGGCGGCACAGTGGCGGTCAAAGACGGCCGGGTGATTGCCGAACTGCCCCAGCCGGTGCTCGGCGTGATCTCCGAACTGCCCATGGACCGGATCATTGAAGCCAACCGGAGGCTCAAGGCGACTGCTGAAACACTGGGCATCGGCTTTCCAGACCCGGTGCTGAGCCTGATGACGCTGACCGGCGCGGCCATTCCGTTTCTACGCATCTGCGAGCAGGGACTGGTGGACCTCAAGACCGGCAACACTGTAGATTTATTTGCAGATTAATTTTGATGCACTCGTAAAAAGTCTGATTTTAGATGGTGCCGTAAAAAGTTCAAGATCAAGGCTTGCGCAATTTCGAAGAATGCAGCGTACTTAGCCGTACGTGAAATTCTGAGAAATTGCGCGTAACGCAGATATTGGACTTTTTACGGTGCCATCAATTTTCCACCGGCTATTTGCGCCACTCCAGGTCGGCCATGTAGGGAAAGTGATCCGAGGGGTAATACCCGTTTTCCTGGTACTTGATGATTGAAACCCTGGAAACGCGCAGGGCGCTGCTGACCAGGATCCAGTCCATCCGGGTTGCCGTGGGGGAGCCGGTAAACGCGTGATGGGTAAAGCTCTCCGGCCCTTCCCCGCCTTCGAGCACCCGCCACGTATCAAAAAGCCCCACCTGCGGGTCGGTGAGCACCCGGTAGACGTCCGCATCCGGGGCCTCGTTGAAATCGCCCATGAGCACCAGGGGATCGCAGCGGTCTTTTGCCCACTGCGCGATAATCTCTGCCTGGTGAAAACGCGCCTGCTCGCCCTTGTGATCCAGGTGGGTGACCGCCGCACAAAAACTTCTGCTTTCTTTTTTTGTCAATTCAAGTTCGGCGTAGCTGATCATCCGGGGAAAGGCGCTGTCCCAATCCTTGCTCAGGTGAACTTCGGGCGTTTTTGACAGCCAGAAATCGCGGCCGCCGGAGATGACAAACCGATCTTTTTTCACAAACAACGTGGGACACTGGATGACCCTGTCCTCCTCGCGCTCCGGCATGTGCGCGGCATATGCCGGCAGGTTGCGCCGCAGGTACATCAGCTGGTCCCATTTGCCCTCCTGGGTGCCGAGAATATCCGGTGAATACTGGTGAATCATCCGCACGATCATTTCCCTGCGATAATACCACGCATTTTCACCGTCCCGCTCGTTTTCAAACCGCAGATTAAAAGTCATCACCCGCATCAGTCCGCCTGCCCCCCGATTAAGCCTGTAAAAAGTCTTTTTTACAGGCAGTGTTAAGTTTTAAGTGATTAAGTGTTTAAGCAAAATCAAAATCTTATATTTCCATTGCTTGGCGAACAGAACATTTTTTAGACTTTTACGAAGCCATCATGATTTTATTGCAGATTTTCCGGGCACAGGCAATAACAAAGCAAAAACCGGGGGCTGAGACAGCCCCGCCGGGTCTCCCGATCCGTCTCAAGACATTGCAAACCAATCGGTTTTTCTTCGCATTCCGGGAATTTTGAAATCCTTCGGAACGATATTGGCGCAATTGTCGAGGGGTCGGGCCAGGCAGGGACGGCGGGGTGGCCCGGCACTCAACTGGGAATGCAAGCCGGTGTTTTTGGAATCTCTGGAATTTGAGTGAGATTCATATCTTATGAGAGCTCACTTCTTTGAGTGCCGGAATTCCCCGCCGTCCCGGCCCTGCGAAAATCCTGGAAGAATCGATTTTTTTTGCAGGGCGAAAGCACTTTAAAAAGTACCAGCAACCAACCCACAGTTCGTTGTCGTGATCGGTCTTTTTTTTTAGCTTGCCTGATCGGGAATTGAATCTTTACCGCGTGTTTTTAGATACCGATCCCGATTTCAAAGAAACGGGGTTTCGCGGATTAGGGTGGCCCGGGGAAATGAAATCTGATATAGAGACTTTTTTTACCCTGAATAGGAGCCAAGGAGGACACATTGACAAAATCGGAAACCCGCATCCCTGCAGACTGTTTTACAGGCCCGCACCGGGTGGCACTCGACCAGTGGATTGACTGCGCACCGTTTGAGCGGCTTTTAAACATGGACATCGAGCAGGCGGAAAACGGAAAGGCAGTACTGCATATGCCATTTTGCCGGGAGTACGCTCAGGGTGCGGGACTCATGCACGGCGGCGCCCTGGTCAGCCTGGCAGATACCGCAGTTGTCATGGCCATCAAGACCCTGCTGCCGGAAAATTCTCACTTTGCGACCATCGGTATGGAATCCAAATTCCTGTATCCCGTCAAATCCGGTATTGTCACGGCAAGGGCCGCGGTGACCCGGCAGGAAAACAGAACCCTGGAAGGTGAAGCCACCGTTTACAACGCGGAAAAAAAGGCCGTGTTCTCTTTTTCCTCGGTTTTCAAAATCGCGCGGGACACCCGTATCCGGCAGCCGGAATAACCGGACAAAACCTGCCTTACCCGGCAAACCCCGGGACTATGTGTGCCAGTTTTCCATTTCCGAGACCAGTTGTCCGGTTTTTTCTTCCAGCCATCCCTCCAGGACCGGCTCCAGGTAAAACGTCGGCTCAAGCAGATCGGCTTCCGGGGCGATCATGCCGGCCTGCCGCGCCCGCCTTGCCAGGGGCGTTTCCGGATAAATCCGAATGCCCGGGGTCAGCTTGACCGATTCCAGGTCCAGGGATTTGACGAATTCAATGCTTTGACAAACGGTTTGCCGGGTCTCGCCCGGCCCGCCCAGAAGCAAAAAACCCATCCGCGAAATGCCGTACTGCCCCAGCACGGATGCAGCCTGCCGGATATCGTCGGGCGAAAACCGCTTGTTCATCCCGGATAACACCTCCGGATGACCGCTTTCAAATCCCAGGGAGGCACCGACACATCCGGCCCGGGCCATTTTTTCCGCCAGAGACGGCCGAATACGCATGGGATAGACAATGGCCTGCCAGGCGATTTCCAGTTGTGCATCAATTATGGCATCACACAGGTTTTGCGCATATGTGGGCGGCAGGTTGAAAACGTTGTCCACAAAGAAAAAACGCCTGTATCCGGCACGCACATAGGCTTTGAGATTTTCAATAACCGCGGAAACCGACTGGCGGCGCATGACCCGCCCCTCAATGGCCGGGGTGGAACAATAACTGCAGTTCATGGGGCATCCCCGTCGTGTTTGAAAGGGAACCCATATCTGATCGGCATCCACGTCCGAAGGGATATCCAGGTGCACGCCGGGCCGCGGCAGCGGAAACGCGTCCAGGTCCCGCAGGCGCACCTGGGGGCGCGCATTTTCCTCCGAGGGCAGGATCAGACCGGGCACGTCGGATACGGACGCGTTTTGTTCAAGCCGGTCAAGCAGCCGGCAGAACGCATTTTCTCCCTCCCCGCGGATGCCGTAGTCGGCCTTCAGGTAATTCAAAACCGCTCGCGGAAAAATGCTGTATCCCGGGCCGCCCAGCACCACCGGCGCCGGGCTGCAGCGGCGGCATTCTTCAATCACCCTGTTGACCGGCGGCAGCAGAAACCGGGGAGAGTCCCTGTTCTGGTCGTCGATATTGCGCACGGACACCCCGATTGCCTCCGGGGAAAAATCACCGATCGTATCGGCCAGTACGCGGCTGACATGCCCTGGGCGCATCAGATTCAAAATCCGGATTTCATGCCCGGCCTGCTCTGCGGCAGCCGCCACCCGGGCCATGCCCACGGGCAGCACCGGCACGTTGATCTGTTCGGTATTGGCTGAAATCATCAGAATCCTCAATGGTTTCTCCTTGCTTTTTTGATTTGCATTGTTCCAGGCATTTTTGTTATATACGGATTTTCTTCCCGGTTCAAACGCTTCCCTAAAATGAGCTTATCAAATTTTTTTATACGTATTAATATGTTAAATTTTTTAAAGAATTAAGTCATGAATTATCCCGATATCAAACGGATCACGGAAGAACTTCTTGCAAATCCGGCATACCGGGTCGATGAAGACGAGGCCCGGGCCCTGGCCAAGGCCGCGGACACGAATTTCATGGACCTGATTTGCGGGGCGGACCGGATTCGAAGGCATTACAAGGGCGACCGGATTTTTACATGCACCATCATCAATGCCAAGTCCGGGCGGTGCAGCCAGGACTGCGCCTTCTGTGCCCAGTCCGCCCATTACGAAACAGGCGTGGAAACCTACCCCCTGCTGAAACCGCAAACCCTGGTGGCGCGCGCACTGGAAATGGAAGATGCGTGCATGACACATTACTCCATGGTCACCAGCGGATTTCACCTTTCAGAAGCGGAAATCGATACCCTGTGCGAGGCCGCCCATCAGATCCGCTCGCGCACGAACCTGACCCTGTGCTGCTCTCCGGGCGTGCTCACCACGGACCAGGCCGCCCGGCTGAAGCAAAGCGGCATCCGCAATTATCATCACAACCTGGAAACCGCCCGGAGTCATTTCAGCCGGATTTGTTCCACCCACGAATACGATGAGGACATTAAAGCCCTTGGCTCGGCCGCAGAGGCGGGGCTGGCCATATGTTCCGGCGGAATCCTGGGGCTCGGCGAAACCCGGGCCCAGCGAATCGAACTGGCAATGACCCTGCGCGAAATCGGCGCGGAAAAAATCCCCGTCAACTTCATCAACCCCATTGCCGGCACGAAAATGGCCGACCGCCCCCTGCTGCCTGCCGCAGAGGCGCTCAAGTCCGTGGCCCTCTTCCGGTT
>CAZTHW010000127.1:0-7063 GCA_964613595.1 uncultured Desulfobacteraceae bacterium
GGTAATCCGTCATGTCATCGCTCCCTTCTTGTCACAGTCTGGTTTTCCCCGAATCTTTATTATGACCAAATTGATTCTGCTTGCCGGGGCGTTACGTAGAATCTTCATATTTGCCGGCACTGGCATCCTGCCGGATCTGTTCGAGAATTTCCAGGATTTCGTTTTTCCGGGATTCGGGTGCGGCAATTTCGCCCCATCCCTTCTGCATCTGAAACAGCCCGTCATATGCCGTATCATGGTGGGACCGGATGCGGTGGGCAATGCCGCGTTCCTTGAGAATCGATTCGAGCAGCTGGGCTTCAAACGGGTTGTCCAGCCCGGAGATGCGAACGTACTCCGCTTTTTCAGGATTGCCTAAGTCCATGGAAATTCGATTGAAGTCTGAATGTTGAATATGGTATAGATCTGAACAAGGTTTACATATCAATTTAAGTATAAATGTGCGGCTTTTGAGCTGTCAACACATATATGGGATGAGTGTATGGATAAAGTTTTGATTGTTGACAGGGATTCGGAACTTCTGGCCGATATCCGCAAGGGCCTGGACAAGGTGCAGCAGTTCGAGGTGCTCACTGCCGGCGACGGAGATGAAGCCCTTTCCGTAATGTCTTCCCATTATATTTCCGTGCTGGCCACCGATATTGAGACCCCCACCCTGGATGCGCTTGAACTGCTGGCATACATGTCGCAGAAGCATCCCAACACCCCGTGCATCGTGATGACCGACCGCGGCAAGCCGTGGTTTAAAAAGCGCATCAGCCAGCAGTCCTTTCTCTACCACCTGGAAAAGCCGTTTGAAATCAAATCCCTTGTGTCCGCCCTGTTTGTGGGATTAAACCTGCGCGATGAGGGCCAAAGCGCCAAGGGTATGACCATGGCCAGTCTGCTGCCCTTAATCGAGCTTCAGCAGAAGACCTGCCGAATGCAGGTCCGCGCCGAGGGAAGGCGAAAAGGGTACCTCTATTTTGAAAACGGGGAAATCATTGACGCGCATTGCGGAAAGCTCCCTGTTGACGATGCCGCCCGCGAAATGGCGTCCTGGAACCGGATTTCCTTTGTCCTGTCGGATCTGCCCCGCCGCCGAAGCCGGCGGCGGATCAAGACCAAGCTCATGGATTTTGCCGAGGCCACCTGGAGCAGGGGATTTAAGCCGCCACCGGCAGGGGATTCCGGGAGCGCCGGGAATTCCGGGGACACCGGGGAAGCCGGCGGCGACCGGGAGGAAGTCATTATTCTGGAAGATGAGGTCATCGAGCTCCTAGACGAGGTGAAAGAGGAATCGGCCGGGGAGGTAGAAGCTGAAACGGATGCCGGGGCAAAGGCCCGGTCCGCCGGCCCGGAGATTACGCCGGAGACCCGGCAGAAAGCTGCCGGGTGGCTGGAAACCATCGTCTCGGAACTCCGGGACATCCGGGATTGCCGGACCATTGCCGTGATTGATACCGGGGGAGACGTACTGGTAAACCGGCAGGGCGGCGGCGAGGACGTGGAGAAGCTGGCATATGCCATGAGCGCGATCCTGGCAAACGCAAGAAAAACAGCCGCCGGCCTGGGCCTGGATCTGGACCATGCCCGATCCTTCACCTTCCATGCCCGGGACGTCATTGTGATCATACAGCAGCTTGAAGACCGTACCAGTGTTCCCCTGTGCGCCCTGGTAACCTGCGGCGCCCGCAGCAACTGGTCTTTTATCAAAAGCCGTCTGGATGAGCTCAGCTTTTAGCCACCGCAACCGGGATCCCGTTTAATACCGCGGTTGCAGACAGCCAGTCCACCTCGCCCGGGGTGATGCGGTTCGTATTTACCCCCGGGTTCTGACTTGCCACGCGCATCTGCACGCCTTCCATGTCATGGCCCCACCCGTGGGGCAGGCTCACCACACCGGGCATGATCTGCTCCGTGATTTCCACGGGCGCGCGGATACTGCCCGCATCCGAGGTGATTTGGGCAAAATCCCAGTTTTCAAGTCCCAGGGCGCCGGCATCGTCGGGATGCACATGAAGAATGCACGGATTGTTTTTGGCCAGTGCTGGAATATTGTGCATCCAGGAGTTGTTGGTCCGCAGGTGCCGCCTTCCGATGAGTTCCAGGGGCCGCTTTTCAGGCCGGCTGTTTTGGACCGGTGTTTTGATTTGTGCCATGGCGCTGCGCAGTTGCTGCGGAAACAGGTGAATTTTGCCGTCCGGGGTGGCAAGCGCCTTTTCGATCCAGGATGAAAGCGGACCCAGATCCATGCCGTGGGGGCTTGCAGCCAGCTTGTCAAAATTGATCCCGTCGGCCTTGAGGCCGAAATTGTCGCCGTACGGGCCGATGCGCAGCAGAAAATCCAGTATCCGCTCCGGGCCCCGCGGGCCCGAAAGCATGGCGATCAGGTCGTCTTTGGTGACACCGGCTTTTTCCGCCCCGCCCATGGCGCGGACCACGTTGTCGGCCAGGCCGTCTATGATCCGGTCTGCCACCTGGCCGGGGTCTGACCCGGCGCCTCTGCCCGAGGTGATATGGGTCAGATGGGCCACGATTTCCCACTTGTATTTTTCCTGCGAACCCTTGTCCAGCAACGGCGGCGAATACGCAGCAAAATTGCGCACCGAAAGTCCGTGAAAGAAAAAGTCGTAATGACCGTGGCACAAAAGCGAGGCCGGCGGCAGGATCACGTCGGCCCGCCGGGTGGTTTCGTTGATGTAATAGTCCACGCAGACCATGAAATCCAGGTTTGCCAGGGCCGCATCCAGCCGCTGGCTTTCGGGCACGGCCACCACCGGGTTGCCGGCAATGGTGATCAGAGATCGGATCTGCCCCTCGCCCGGGGTTTCCATTTCTTCTGCCATCAATGCCGCGGGCAGCTCGCCGGCTACTTCCGCTGCACCGGAAACCCGGGAGTGCCACCGCCCGGTGGTAAATCCCTTTTTCGGGATGGTGCCGTCAGGCACGTGGGCCGGCCGGGCAAACCCGGTGCCGCCCTGACGGTCCAGGTTGCCGGTCAGGATGTTGACCGCCTCAATCAGCCAGGAGCAAAGCGTTCCGTGCCGGACCGTACTGGTGCCCATCCGGCCGTAAACGGCGCACTTGTCGGCTTCTGCGATCTGCCGGGCCAGCCGGGTGATTTCATCTGCCGGCACCCGGCAGACCGATTCCGCAGCCGCCGGGGTCCATTCGGATACCGCATCTTTGAGGTCCGCGATATCCCCGGGATCGATCAGGTCGGCCAGGTGCCCGGTTGAAACCAGCTCTTGCGCAAACAGCACATGTATGATGGCGCACAGCATGTAGACGTCCGTGCCGGGCCGGATAAACAGGTGGCGGTCTGCGGCCTTTGCGGTGCGGGTTTCTGCCGGGTCGATGACGATCATCTGCCCGCCGCGCGCCTGCAGCGCGCGCACCCGGCCCGGAAAATCCGGCGCGGTCATGAGGCTGCCGTTGGAGACATACGGATTGGCGCCTAAGACCACGAGCAGATCCGTGTGGTCCACGTCCGGCACCGGGATGCGCCCCGGGTTGCCGTAAATCCACCCGCAGGCCGCCATTTTTGGCATCTGGTCCACCGTTGAGGCAGAATAGAAGTTTTTCGTCTTCAGGGCTTTGATCAGCGGCCGGATAAACAGGCCGCCTGCCATGGTGTGGGTGTTGGGATTGCCCAGATACAGCGCCACCGCGTCATTGCCGGATTCTCCCCGGATTTGGCCGAGATTGTCTTCCACCCGGGCAAGGGCCTCGTCCCAGCCGGCTTCCCGGAATTTCCCGTTTTCCTTGATCATCGGGGCTCGCAGCCGGTCCGGGTCCGCGTGAAGATCTTTCAGCGCAATCCCCTTGGGACAGCAAAATCCTTGGCTCATGGGATGATCCCGATCGCCCCGGATTTTTTCCACCCGGTCGCCCGAAAGCGTGATTTCCAGCCCGCATCCGGCCTCGCACAGGGGGCATACGCGATATGCACTCGTTTGTGTCATGACAACTCCTTTTCAAAAAGGGGACAGATTTATTTTTCAGCCACGACGAATTTTGTTCAGGTCCTGTTTGTACCACATCCGCTTCAAAAAGCAAAAACCCCAAAAAGGGGACAGACCTATTTTTCAATTTTTCGAAAAATAGGTCTGTCCCCTTTTTGAAAACCATCTTTTTCCCGGGCGTTGCATTTTGGTGCGTGTCGTATTATGTTTGGAGGCGTTTTTGTGCGAATAGACCGTAAACAGATGTGGTGCGGCATGCGGTTTTTCAGGGACTTCAATCTGGTGATTCTGCTGGCGGTGGTGATGTTTGCCGTTACCGGCGGCAGCCTGGTGGGGCCGATCCTGCCGGAGATGATGAATCTGGCCGGGGCCACCAGCAAAAACGTGGGCCTGGCCTTAAGCGCTTACACGTTTTCCGCCATGGTGGCCACGCCGCTGCTTGGGCCGGTGGCCGACCGGTTCGGCAGAAAGCGCGTGATCGTGCCCGCGGTGATGCTTTTCGGCATCGCCGGGCTGCTGATTACCTTCACCCGATCGTTCTGGCTGGTACTGGTATGGCGCGCACTGCAGGGCATCGGCGTGGGCGGCATGTTAAATACCGTGGTGGCCGCCATCGGGGATATGTATGCGGAGCCGGACCGGAGCCGGGCCATGGGCTATCGGATCACGGTCCAGGGGTTGACCAACGCCACGGTGCCCTTTGTTTCCGGTGCGATTGCCACCATGGCTTGGTTTCTGCCGTTTTACATCCATTCGGCCGCCATTGTGCTGGCCATTATTGCCGCGGTCGGGCTCCGGGAACCGGCCGGCACTTCCAGGACCGGGCGCTACATGATCCGGGCGCTTGGGGCCATTGCCCATACCCGGGCCATATGGCTGTTTTTTTCCAATTTCATGGGTTTTGTGCTGCTCTACGGCATCGTGGTATACATGCCCATCCTGGTGGTGGAGCAGTTCGGTTTGACTACCCTGCATTCCGGGCTGGCCGTTTCCATGGCTGCCGGGGTTTCGGCCCTGGTGGCCTCTCAGGCCGGGTACCTCAGCAGCCGGTTTCCGGAGGAAATCCGCGTTTTGTGGGGATTTGTCTGCTGCGGGGCAAGCCATCTGCTTTCGGGGTTTGCCCCTTCATATCCGGTTTTGCTGGTTTTCATGGGGATCTGGGGCCTGGGCTTCGGCGTGCTCATGCCCACGCTGAATTCCGCGGCCGCCGGGCTGGTTTCCGCGGAATTGCGTGCGGGCGTGCTTTCGGTTTTCACCCTGCTGATTTACCTGGGCCAGACGGTCTCGCCGCCGTTTTTCGCCCTTTTTGTCCGCGATTCGATTGTGCGGGGTGCTTTTTTTGCAGGCAGTGCCGTGGCCATGGTCCCGCTGCTGTTTACGGTGTACATGGTTGCTCGCAGATTCAGGGCACCGGCATGACCGCGAAAATAAATGTGCCCCAGACGGCATGCGAGATAATGACCGGGGAAATATCTGCAAACCGCCAGTACATTAATCCCCAGAAGGCCCCGGCAACGGCTGCGGCCCCGATGAGCATGAAGTTGCCAGACCAGACGTGAACCCCGGCATAAAGCGCGGTTGCCAGAATCCAGCCGGCAGGGCCGCCGAATCTCACCATGAGCTGGCGCTGCAGATAGCCCCGCCAGTAAATCTCTTCGCACGGGCCGGTGACAAAAAACAGGAGTGCAACGATGATCCAGGTGGATGTGCCTTCGCCCTTGCCGTAGATGGCCCCGACCTGGTCTGCGGCAAAAGGGAAGATTGCCGTGGAAACAGCCTTTCCCGCCCAGAAGATCAGGTACAGCAAAACAGCTGAAAAAAGACCGATGCAGATGCTGCGCCAGTCCAGGGTGAAGCGAAAAACCGCGGGCTGCAGGGTAAGCGACAGTGCTGCAAGCACCAGCGCGGAAATCGCAATTTTGAACCAGAACACGCCCCACTGCAGGTAAAATGTGGCAAACCAGAGCACTGCAGCCAGAACAATGGTGATTGCCACGGTTTTCCAGTTAAACCGGTATTGACTCAAACCAGGACCTCCAGAATCAAAGAGAGCAGCAGCAGAATCCCGAATGCCGTATCGAGCTGCGCGGTACGCGCATCCGCGTCATCGGGGATTTTGCGCACCATGATCCGGAAAATTTTCACTGCCAGGGGCAGCGACAGAAATACGATCAGGGACCAGAAAGAAAGCACCCCGAAGCCCACCATGATCAGGATGCTTGCGTATGCCAGGGTTACCAGCCCGGCATACAGGTAAAACCCCTTTTTCGCGCCCAGAACAATGGCAATGGTACGGATGTGCCGGCTTTTGTCATGGGAAATGTCGCGCAGGTTGTTTGCCAGCAGCACCAGGGCCACGATCACGCCGAAAGGGATGCTGATCCAAAATGCCTCCGGGCTGAAGCTCCGGCGCTGAACAAAGTAGGTGCCCTCCACCATGAGCGGGCCCCACATGAGAAACACGGAAAATTCGCCCAGGGCCACATACTTGTAGCTGATCGGCGGGGCCGTGTAGGTCAGGCTTGCGCCAATGCCGATGATACCGAGCACGAGAATGGGCCAGCCCCGGGCGGCGGCCAGCCCCAGGCCGATGACCGCTCCTGCAAAGAACAGGATGTATGCAGCTTTGCGCACGTTTCCCGGCAGCAGTTTGCCCTCCACCAGGGGATGGGGCCGGTATTGTGCGGTGCCGACCTCTGCGCTGTCCACCCCGCTTTGCACGTCATAGTAATCATTGATCAGGTTGGTGGCTGCATGCAGCAGCACCGCGCCCGCCAGGGTGAGTGCAAACAGGCCCCACGAAAACGGCCCGTCAATGGCAGCCACAGCACCGCCCACCCCGATGGAGATGGCGGTCATGATAAAGGACCAGGGGCGGCTTGCCATAAACCAGTTACGGTAAAGTTTTGTCAATTATTCCAGGCCTGTCTGAGTGTTTCGTCCCGGATTTTAAGTGGATATCCGGAAATGCCGACATCTGAATGAAGCGGTAACATACGATATCCCGTGTCGGTCGTCAAGGACCAAGGAGGTGTGCATTCTTTTGCAAAAATTAACGAAAACCTAAATTGAGCGATTTTCAAGTTTGCCGCAGATACAAGGAAGATGCAGACGAG
>CAZTHW010000128.1:0-7056 GCA_964613595.1 uncultured Desulfobacteraceae bacterium
TCGCGGACCCGCTGCAGCAGGTGCAGTTCCCGGGGATTTTTCTGAAAATTGACAGGGTTGACCCGGCCCGGAAGGTAGATTTTATCCTCGGGCTCGCCCTTCTGCTCGTCTTTCTTGGCAATACCGATCAGGTTGAATGCATCGGAAAGGTCCAGTTCGCGGAGTACGGCCAGGGCGATGTTCAATTGTCCCTTGCCGCCGTCGACCATCAGCAGATCGGGAAGCTCCATGCCATCTTCTTCTCCGGTATTTACAAACCGGCGGGAAAGCACCTCGCGCATGCACCCGTAATCGTCCTGGGCGGACACGTTCCGGATACGGTACTGCCGGTATTCCGATTTTTTCGGCACGCCGTGCTCAAAAACCACCAGGCCCGCCACCAGGTCCGTACCAAACAGCCCGGAATTGTCCACGCACTCGATGCGCCGGGGATAGCGCATCAGAAAAAGGCGCCGCTGCAATCCGGAAAGCAAAGCGGCCGTGGATTCCGCTTCCTCGGTAATGGATTTAAGACGCTGTTTTGCGTTTTCATCAGCCATACGCACCAATCGAACCTTTTCCCCGCGCTGGGGCGCATGCAGCTTCACCTTCCGGCCCCGGATTTCGGAGAGCCATTGGGCGTAAAGCGCCATGTCCGGCATCGGGATGTCAATCAGGATTTCATCCGGAATGGCATCATTTTCGGCATAATACTGCTTGAGCAGTGCACCCAGGATTTCCGCATCCGCGGATATGGCATCGGTAAAGGAAAAATCACGCATACCCTGCAGATATCCGTTTCGCACTTTCAGCAGCATCACCACGGCCCGCTCGCCTTCGCGCTGTAGGGCCAGCACGTCGCGGTCCACAAAATCCGTGGTCACAGCAACCTGCTTTTCCAGGGTTTTCTCCAGGGCATGCATCTTGTCCCGCAAGGCGGCTGCAGCCTCGTAATTCTGTGCCCCGGCCGCGTCCTGCATCTCGGCGCGGATGCGCCGGATCAAATCCGGCGTGCGGCCGTTTAAAAACATCCGCACCTCGTTGACGATTTTCCGGTATTCCTCCGGGTCCACCGGGTAACAACACGGCGCCATGCATGCCCCGATCTGGTAATTCAAACACGGCCGTGTGCGCGGCTTGACCTGGGGGGATCGGCACTTGCGCAGCTTGAACATGCGATGGATCATCTTCAGGGTCTGCTTGACCGCCCCTGCAGAAGCATACGGCCCGAAATACAGGGCCCCGTCCTTCCGGGTTTTGCGCACAATGGTCAGGTTCGGATACTTCTGGGAGGGATCGATGCGCAGCGACGGGTAACGCTTGTCGTCTTTTAAGATGACGTTGTACCTGGGCCGGTGCTGCTTGATCAGGTTGGATTCCAGGATCAGGGCCTCGGTCTCCGAGGCGGTCACCATGGTCTCGAAGTCGCAGATGTGCTTGACCAGCACACCGGTCTTGGCGTCCATGCGGGCGGTGTTGGAAAAATAGCTGCTCAGACGGCTTTTGAGGTTGGCCGCCTTTCCCACGTAGATGATCCGTCCGGAGGCGTTTTTCATCAGGTAGACGCCCGGGCTGCGGGGTACGCGGGCAAGCTTGTCCGCAAGAGGCGTCTGCGGCGGGTCTGTTTCAGGGGTAGTAATGGAATTACTCGACTGCGGCTTCAAAGTCAAAAACCATCATCTTTTTCAGGCTGCGTATCCGGTCGCGGTACTGGGCGGCTTTTTCAAACTCCAGGTTATCCGCAGCGCGGCGCATGCTTTCTTCAAGGGAGCGGATCTGCCGCTCCAGTTCTTTTTCGGAGCCATAGGCCGCAGCCGTCTCGGCCACTTGCCCGGCCGGGGCCTGCTCACGGCCCCCGGCCCCGGAACCTGCGGCAAAGGCGCTGGTAAGTGATTTTTCAACGGATGCGGGCACGATATTGTGCCTTTCATTGTATGCCTTCTGAATCGTCCGCCTTCGCTCGGTTTCATCAATGGCATACTGCATGGCCCGGGTGACGGTATCCGCGTACATCACCACCGTGCCGTCCACGTTTCTGGAGGCCCGGCCCACGGTTTGAATCAGCGATCGCGCAGAACGCAGAAAACCCTCCTTGTCCGCGTCGAATATGGCAACCAGCGAGACTTCCGGCAGGTCCAGGCCCTCGCGCAGCAGGTTGATGCCCACGAGCACGTCAAATTCGCCGGCCCGCAGGTCCCGGATGATTTCAATGCGTTCCAGGGTCTTGACATCCGAGTGCAGGTAGCGCACCCGGATGCCCAGGTCCGAGTAATACTCGGTCAGGTCCTCGGCCATGCGCTTGGTAAGCGTGGTAACCAGCACACGCTGGTTTGCTTCAAGCCGGGTCCGAATTTCGGCAAACAGATCATCCACCTGGTTGTCTGCGCCCCGGACTTCGATTTTCGGGTCGATCAATCCGGTGGGCCGCACGATCTGCTCCATCACGGCGCCTTCGGCCATTTCCAGTTCGTAATCCGCAGGCGTGGCGGATACGTAAACCGTCTGATGAACCCGGGCAAGAAATTCGTTAAACTGCAGGGGGCGGTTGTCCAGGGCCGATGGCAACCGGAAGCCGTATTCCACCAGGGTCTGTTTTCTGGCCCGGTCTCCGTTAAACATCCCCCGGATCTGGGGGATGCCGATGTGGCTTTCGTCCAGAAACACCAGGTAATCGTCTGAAAAGTAATCAAGCAAAGTCGGCGGCGGCTGGCCCGGAGCGCGGGCGGTGATGTGCCGGGCATAATTTTCGATCCCGTTGCAGTAGCCCAGTTCCTGGATCATTTCCATGTCGTAGTTTGTGCGTTCCTCGATGCGCTGAGCCTCGATGAGCCGGCCGGCATCCCGGAAGTCATCAATGCGCTGCTTTAACTCCGCCTGGATGTCTTCGATGATGCGCCGCCGGCTGCGCTGGTGCGTGACGTAATGGCTGGCCGGATAAATGGTAATGCCGTTTAACCGCCGCTTCACCCGCCCGGTCAGGGGATCGATTTCAGCAATGGCATCAATCACGTCGCCGAAAAACTCCACCCGCACGGCCAGGTCCTCTTCATACGCGGGAAATACCTCCACCCGGTCGCCGCGGACCCGGAACACTCCCCGGTAGAAATCCATGTCGTTTCGCAGATACTGCATTTCCACAAGGCTGGACAGAAGCTGTTCGCGGGACATTTCCATGTCCGTATCCAGATCCAGGCGCATGGCCAGGTAATCCTCGGGCGCCCCGAGCCCGAAAATGCACGAAACGCTGGCCACCACCAGGACATCCTTTCTGGAGAGCACCGAACGGGTAGCGGAATGGCGCATCTTATCGATCATTTCGTTTATCGACGAATCCTTCTGGATATAGGTATCCGAAACCGGCAGGTAGGCCTCAGGCTGGTAGTAATCATAGTAACTGACAAAATACTCCACCGCGTTGTCCGGGAAAAAGCCCTTGAACTCGTTGTACAACTGGGCTGCCAGGGTCTTGTTGGGGGCGATGACCAGGGTGGGTTTCTGCACGGAAGCAATAATATTGGCCATGGTAAAGGTCTTGCCCGAACCGGTCACCCCGAGCATGACCTGGTGCGCCCGGCCTTCCCGCACGCCCCGGCTCAACTGCTCGATCGCCCCGGGCTGATCGCCCCGGGGGATCATTTCGGTTTTCAGCTCAAACTTGCGTTTTTCCATCGCCGTGCTTCCATATTGTTCCCTCGGACCGGTCCTCGAGAATGATATTGTGCCCTTTAAGCTCATCGCGGATCCGGTCGGCCCGCGCAAAATCTTTTGCTTTTCTGGCCTCGGCCCGTTCACGGATCTTTTCCTGGATCCACTCTTCATCGATGTCCTGGGATGCAAGCACCGCGTGTTTTTGACGGGCAAAATACTGCTGCGGGGCCTCGGCCATGATGCCGAGCACCCGACCGATGCCCATGATATCCATTATCCGGGAAAATTGCGCCGGCTGGCACGCGACCGCATCTGCGCCCTGCCGGTCGATTTCCCGGTTCAGACTGCGCACGGCCTCAAACAAAACCCCGATGCCCCGGGCGGTATTGAAATCATCATCCATGGCTTCGCAGAAACGCTGCCATATCTGCCCGCCTGATTGGGCGGATTCTGCCGGGTATGAAACGGATTCCGGCGGCCAGGCATCAAAACAGCCGACAATCCGATCAAGGAAACCGTAGAGTTTGTCCAGTCCGGAGGCGGCTTCCCGCATGGCCTGCTCCGTGTAATCCAGGGGGGAGCGGTAGTGGTTTGACAGCAAAAACAGCCGCAGGGCCTCCGGGTGCCAGGTTCTGACAAGATCCTTGATCATCAGGAAGTTGCCCAGGGACTTGGACATTTTCTCCTGGTTGATGTTGATAAACCCGTTGTGGATCCAGTACCTGGCAAAAGGCTTTCCAAATGCCGCCTCGGACTGGGCGATTTCATTTTCATGGTGCGGGAAGATCAGGTCCTTGCCCCCGCCGTGGATATCAAACGTTTCTCCCAGATATTGGGCACTCATGGCCGAGCACTCAATATGCCAGCCGGGCCGCCCCCGGCCCCAGGGACTTTCCCAGGCCGGCTCCCCGGGCTTGGAGGTCTTCCACAATACAAAGTCAAACGGGCTTTGCTTGCGCGCATCCACATCCACCCGGGCGCCGGCTTCCATGTCTGCCAGGCGGCGGCCGGAAAGTTTTCCGTAATCCGGCCACTTTTCCACGGCAAAAAAGACGTCCCCGTCCACGGCATATGCATACCCCTTTTCTTCCAGGATTTTCACAATCCGGATAATCTGGGAAATATGCCGGGTTGCAAGCGGCTCCAAATCCGGGGCCCGCATGTTCAATGAGCCCATATCCGCGTGAAACTCCTGGATGTACTTTCCGGCCAGTTCCTCGCACGTCATGCCCAGTTCGTTTGCCCGGTGAATGATCTTGTCATCGATGTCCGTGAAATTGCGCACGTAAAACACATCGTATCCGCGCGCCCGAAGGTAGCGGTATATGACGTCAAATACCACAACCGAGCGGGCATGACCGATATGGCAGGAATCATATACCGTGGGCCCGCACACGTACATCCGGATTCTACCGGGCACGGCGGGTTCGAGTGGCTCCTTGCGCCGGTCCAGGGTGTTATATACGTAAATGCTCATTAATCCTGTCCGTTTACTCTGGTTATCTCGTCCTAAAATGAGCGTTTCAAATTTTTACACGGATCAATATCTTGTCTGTATGTCACCCGTAAAATAAATCGCCGCAGCCGTTATTCAAGCAGGACGACGCACATGGCAGCCATGGCCTCGGATTGGCCGATCATGCCAAGGCCTTCAGTGGTGGTGGCCTTGATGTTGATCCGGCCGGCCTCGATGCCCAGACACTCGGCAAGATTTTTTGCCATCGTGTCCACGTAAGACATAAGCCTGGGCTTCTGGGCAAAAATGGTGGCGTCAATATTGGCCACGGGCCCAAAATTCGCCGAGACCATCCGCCGGGTTTCGGATAGCAGGACCAGGCTGCTCACATCCTTCCAGGCGGAATCCGTATCCGGAAAATGCCGCCCGATATCACCCAGGCCGGCAGCCCCCAGCAGGGCGTCGCAGACTGCATGCACCAGCACGTCCGCATCCGAATGCCCCTGCAATCCCTTTTCATAGGGAATTTCGACCCCGCCGAGCACCAGGGGCCGCCCGGGAACCAGCCGATGAATGTCATAGCCGATGCCTGTGCGCATGCTCGAAGAATCCTCTTATCACAGGTAAAGAATCATGGCAAAATGCAGGATTTCAGAGGAGGTAAAACCGCTGGTCATTGGATGCGGTTATGGGAACAGGCACATTTTTCTTTAAATGCGCAATATACTCGAGAATCACGGCGATTCCATGCTCGCAAGCCTCTTCTGAATGGCACGCGCATCGGCAATAAAGTTCCCCGTCTTCAAATCCCACATGGACCGCAAACGTTTCCTCCGCCTGAACCCAGGCCAGAAGTCCGCCGTCCGGCGTCTTGACCAGACGCTTGACAGCGCCGTTTTTCTGCTGGCGCCGGCCGGCCGTAACCGCAGCCTGTCCCACCCATACCGTCAGGTCGCCCCACGTCAATTCACGAAAAGGATCCGCCTGTATTTTGCTTTTTTCCATGAACCGCCCGTAATAATCCCCTTGAAAAACCGGTAAACGCTTAATCGGCAGGCTCGGCCATGCCGTTGATCAGGGCGGCCGCATTCATTCCCAGCACGGAGTGGTTATACCCACCCTCGAGTATGGCAAAACATCCACCGCCTGCGGCACTTGCGGTCAATTTGACCATCCGGCCGATTTGGTAGTAATCCGCGGTGGCCATAAGACCGCCCCAATCCTGCATGTGATTGTCAAAACCGGCGGATATCCCGATGATATCCGCATTGGTATCGGAAAGAATCCTTTCAACCTCAGCTACATACTGCTCACGGGAATTTTTCGCCGGATTGTAAATCTCCACCCAATCCGAATTTCCGAGGATATTGACCGTGCCGTCCCCGAAATGCAGGTCAATATCGAGCACCATGGCGCGTTTAATCCGCTGTTCCGTCTTCAGCGTCAGAAGGGCCACTGCCATATTGTTAAAAAAACAAAATCCCCACGCCGCATCCGCGGATGCATGGTGTCCGGGCGGTCGGATCAGGGCAAATGCCGGCTCGGTCAAGCCGATCCGGGCGGCATGAATGGCCCCGCCTGCTGCCATGGCGGAAATCTCGTATAAACCGTCGCTTTTGACATCCTGTATATGGATGTCCGTATGAGCCAGCCGGAGCTGCTGCTCGGTTGCCGGCTCCGGCTCAACGATTTCCGCATGCGACGGCAGTTTGTCCACGATCGCGTCAATGCGCCCCGGTGCGGAAGCCGGATCCGTGGTATAGACCTGATAAAAACAATCATCGAAAACAACTTTCATAACATCCTCACCTCAATACAAAAAGTCCTTTTATCCTAAATTGAGCGTTTCAGATTTTTAAAAACAGTATTTTATTAAGGATTATAATTAGTTATATTTTAAAAATCAGAAACCCTCCGGGATTTTCAATTTTGCCGCATCTACTTCGTCAGATGCAGTCTCGCATAGTCCACTA
>CAZTHW010000129.1:0-7014 GCA_964613595.1 uncultured Desulfobacteraceae bacterium
GATGCAGCCTCGCATAGTCCACTATAGCTCGTCTGCATCTTCCTTGTATCTGCGGTAAACTTGAAAATCGCTCAATTTAGGTCAATATCAAAATGGGGGCGGGATCTATTGGTCCAGAATGGTGCGGATGGTTTCCAGTTCGGCCCGGATGTCGCGGAGAAGATTGCTGCTGTCTTCGGGGGTGGTTTGTTTTCCCTGTTGTTTTAAATGCTTTTTGGCGCCCTGGATGGTGAATTTTTTTTCATAAAGCAGGTGCTTGATGCGCAGGATGGCTTCAATATCGGATTTGCGGTAAAGCCGCTGGCCGGATTCGGTCCGCCTGGGGCGGATTTCGGAAAATTCGGATTCCCAGAAGCGCAGCACGTAGGCGGCCAGGCCGGTGATCTCGCTTACTTCCCGGATCCGGAAATAGAGCTTGTCGGGAATCTGACCGCTGGAAGACATTGAGCACCTCGAACTGCTCGAAAATAGAACCGCATCGCAATGGTTGCCGCGAACACCCTATGTACCACGAAGCGCACGAAGATCACGAAGGAAAAATAAAAAAGCTTGGCTTCGTGTGCTTCGTGCCCTTCGTGGTTATAGAAATTGTAGTATTCAATTCATTGCAAAAAATCCGGCGGATTTTTCGTTCCCGGGGTGTTATGCCGGCAGTTCGGCGTCAAATGCCGCAAGCAGGCTGTCGGTGATCTGCCGGTGAAGTTCGTTGACCTGCGAGTCTTCAAGCGTGTGGGTATGCGAGCGGTATACCACGCGAATGGATAGGCTTTTTCTGCCCGCCGGGATCGGCTCGCCGCTGTAGACGTCAAACAGGTATACATCCTCGATCAAACCGGTTTCCGTGCCCCGGACGGAATTGAGGATCTCTCCGGCCTCGATGCGGTTTTCCACGATAAGCGTAATGTCTCTGGCCATGGCCGGAAATTTCGGGATCGGAGTAAATTCAGGCGTCTCGGGAAGACATGAAATCAGGGCCTCCAGGTGTGCCTCAAACACAAATACCGGCTGCCGGATGCCGAATTGTTTTAATACCGAGGCTTTGATTTCCCCGATCAACCCGAGGTAGGTATCTCCCAGGCGCACCTGGGCCGTGCGGCCGGGCCGGGTATAGCTGCATCCGGTCTCCGGCATCTGCGAGCAGGTGAATTTTTCCAGGCCCATTCCGAGCAGCAGGGATTCGAAGGCGCCCTTGATATCATAGAAATCGCAGGGTTCTGCTGGCGTGTGCCAGGCCCCGGGCTTTCTGACGCCGGTCCACACGGCGGCCAGCATTTCAACCTCGTGGGGCAGTTCGTGATGCTTGGTTTTGTAAAAGGCCTTGCCCAATTCAAAGAGCTTCAGGTCTTTTTCCTGGCGGGAAATGTTTTTCCGGGCGGTCTCCAGGAGTCCGGGCATCAGCGTGGTGCGCATCAGCGCCTGTTCTTCTGAAAGCGGGTTTAAAAGATTCTCGGCATTTCTGCGGGGATCGCCCGGGGCCAGCTCCAGCCGGTCTGCTGCCTGGGCCGCGGTAAAGGCGTAATTGATGGTTTCGTAAAATCCAAACCCGGCCATCAGGTCGCGGATCTGCTCCTTGCGCTCGACCATCTGCGCCGGGGGCTCGGCCTGGGCGGTGAGCCGGGGAAATGTGGTCGGTATGCGGTTGTATCCCCAGAGCCGCGCGATTTCTTCCATAATGTCTTCCGGGCGATCCACGTCCACCCGGAATGACGGCGGGGTCACGGCAAGTTGATCGGCCTCCGGCAGTGCCACGGAAAACGCGACCGATTCCAGGTAGGCCGCCATATCGTCGCGGCCCAACCGGGTGCCCAGGTGCCGGTTGGCCCGTTGGCAGCTTACGCTGATGGTTTTTTGCGGTGCCGGGCGGGGGTGCTCGTCGATAACGCCGTTGATCCGGGTTCCCCCGGTCAGTTCCGCCATGAGGCCGGCTGCCCGGTTCATGGCGTAAACGGTGCCTTCCGGGTCCACCCCCCGCTCGAAGCGAAAGGAAGCATCCGTGGAGATCCCCAGGCGCTTGGCGGTCTTCCGGATGGAAACCGGATCAAAACAGGCGCTTTCAATTAACACCTGGGTCGTGGTTTCCATGATCTCTGAATTTTGTCCGCCCATGACCCCGGCGATGGCCACCGGTTTTTTGCCGTCGCAGATCAGCAGGGTTTGTGCATCCAGCTCGCGGGACTTGCCGTCCAGGGTGGTAAATGTGTTTTCCGTCCCGGGGGTGCGCACCACGATCCGGTGTTGCTCCAGCCGGTCAAAATCAAAGGCGTGAAGCGGCTGCCCGGTTTCCATCATCACGTAGTTGGTGATGTCCACGATATTGTTGATGGGTTTTAATCCCACGGCCCGCAGCCGCTGCTGAAGCCATGCCGGAGACGGCCCCACGGAAATGTTAAAGACCAGCTCGGCGGCATATCGCGGGCAGAGGTCCGGATCCTCAATGGTCACGGAGGTATGCTCGGCAATTTTTTCCGGGCCGTCGGCCGGCGGGATATCCGGGATCTTCAGCGGCTTTGCCCGCAGGGCGGAAATTTCCCGGGCCACGCCGATATGGCTTAAGCAGTCCGGACGGTTGGGTGTCAGGCCGATTTCAAATACCGTATCCGAAAGACCCAGGGCGCGGGCCAGGGGCACGCCCGGTGCGTGCTCGGCGCTTATTTGCATGAGTCCGGAGGCATCGTCTCCGAGTGCGAGTTCAGCCTGGCTGCAGAGCATGCCTTCGGATAATTGGCCCCGGATTTCGGATTTTTCCACACGCATTCCCGAGGCCAGGACCGCCCCGGGCAGCGCGCAGGGGGCATTCATCCCGGCTTCGGCGTTGGGCGCGCCGCAGATCACCTGCACGGTTTTGGATCCGATGTCCACCTCGCAGCAGAAAAGCTTGTCCGCATTGGGGTGGGGTCTGGTTCCGATGATGCGGCCGACCACAACAGTCTCTAGATGCTGATACGGATCCATGACGGATTCGACTTCCAGCCCCGCCATGGTCAGCGCATCGGCAAGTTCCGACGGGCTTGCATCCAGGTCCACGTATTGCTGCAACCAGTCCAGGCTGACCTTCATTTTAAAACTGCCTTAAGAAACGAATGTCGTTTTCAAAAAACATGCGGATGTCGTTGATGCCGTACTTTAACATGGCGATGCGCTCAACGCCCATGCCAAATGCGAACCCGGAATAGCGATTCGTGTCATAGCCCACATTCTCAAAGACCGCCGGGTGAACCATGCCGCATCCCAGCACCTCCAGCCAGCCGGTATGCGAGCAGACCTTGCAGCCGCTGCCGCGGCAAATCACGCACTGGATATCCACCTCGGCGCTCGGTTCGGTAAACGGGAAAAAGCTCGGCCTGAAGCGCAGTCTGGTCTGCGTGTCAAAAACCTGATGCACAAAAGCGGTCAGAACGCCTTTCAGGTCGCCAAAGGAGACGTTTTCATCCACCAGCAGGCCTTCGACCTGGTGAAACATGGGCGTGTGGGTGAGATCCGAATCACATCGGTATACCTTTCCCGGGGCAATGATCCGTATCGGCGGGTCGTGGGACTCCATGTACCGCACCTGGATCGGGGAAGTGTGAGTGCGCAGCACCACGTTGTCAGACACGTAAAATGTGTCCTGCATGTCCCGGGCCGGGTGATTTTTGGGGATATTGAGCGCCTCGAAATTGTAATAGTCCGATTCCACCTCCGGGCCTTCGGCAATGCCAAAGCCCATGCGCGCAAATACCCGGGAGATCAGTCTGGTGATTCGGGTGATCGGGTGGAGCGTGCCCAGGGGCGCCGGCCTGCCCGGCAGGGAAACGTCAATGGCTTCGCTGTCCTGTCCGGTTTGGCCGGAAAGGCGTTCAAGGGCCTCGTTGAAGGCGGAATCGAGCTCCTTTTTGACTTCATTGGCCCTTTTTCCGGCAGCCGGCCGCTGGTCCTTGGGCAGCTCGGAAATGTTGCGCAGAAAGCCGGTAACCTCCCCCTTGCGGCCGAGGTATTTGACCGACAGTGCCCGAATCGCATCTGCGTCCCCGGCCTGTGAAAGTTCGGCCAGGGCTTCTTCTCGAATCTGTTCAATCGGCTTGCTCACGTTCCATCACCCGGGGCCAGTCAACCGGTTTCCAGGATTACTGCTGCAGTTGTGCCGAGGCGGTGCCGGCCAGCTGCGAAAATGCATACGGATCGGAAACCGCCAGATCCGCCAGCACCTTCCGGTCCAGCTCGATGTTGGCGCGCTTTAATCCGCTGATGAATTTGCTGTAGGACAGGTTGTTCATCCGGGCGGCGGCATTTATGCGGACAATCCACAGCCGCCGGAACTGGCGTTTTTTGACCTTGCGGTCCCGATACGCATACATCAGGGCCTTGTCCACGGCATCGGCTGCGGTGCGGTAAAGCTTGCTCCGACCGCCCCGGTAGCCGCTGGCCAGCTTCAGGACCTTTTTCCGGCGGCGCCTGGCCTTATATCCTCTTTTGACTCGCATGAGATACTCCTTTACCTTTTTATACCTTTTGCCTCAATTTGCGTACGGCATCAGCCGCCTGACGGTTTTCACGTTGGTGGCATCCATGACCTGCTTTTTTCTGAGCGCACGTTTGCGCTTTCTCGTTTTTTTGGTCAGAATATGGCTGGCATGGGATTTGGCAAACATGAATTTGCCGGTGCCGGTACGCTTAAACCGCTTGGCCGCTGCCCGATTGGTTTTCAGTTTCGGCATGATCGCTCTCCCTGCAGAAGTTTGCAAATAAAATTCACGTAGTTCCCCCAAATTTCTGAAACGATAAAATATGCCTCATAATTTGGGCGGCGTCAATAAAAAAATATAAGGCGCGGGACATAATTTTCCCGCGCCCACGAACCTGCTTTGATCGGGGCTGGCGAATCGGATGGAAAGAGCCGGAAACCTCCGGGGTGCCGGTTTTGCCGGCAGGACAGCCGGTATGGCTACTTCGGGCCCAGCAGCATGGTCATGGTACGGCCTTCCATTTTCGGCGGCTGTTCGATGGTGGCAAATTCCGTTGCCTGCCCGGCGATCTGCTCCAGCACCGCCTTGCCCCGCTCTGTCATGGTAATTTCCCGTCCCCGGAACATCAGGGTCACTTTGACCTTGTTCTTCTTGTCAATGAACTTCTTGATGTGTCCGAGCTTGATCTCAAGGTCATGTGCGTCGGTTTTCGGGCGGACCTTGATTTCCTTGACCTGGATGGCGGATTGTTTTTTGCGGGCCTCCTGTTGTTTCTTGTCCTGTTGGTACCGGTATCGGCCGTAATCCATGATCTTGCAAACCGGGGGGCTTGCGTTTGGAGAAACCTCCACAAGATCGAGGCCGAAGTTTTCGGCTTCGGAGAGGGCGGAGTGCGTTGGTATTACGCCGAGCTGATTTCCGTCCGGGTCAATGACACGAACCTCCGATGCCTTGATCTCGCTGTTGATATTCACCCGTTTCTCGTTGCTCTTTGCCTTGGCTATTTGGCACCTCCTTGAAATCTATAATCCAATGACTTAATGATGCAGTGACTTCAATTTAAGCAAAAACCTATACCATACTTGCATCAGGATGCAAGGGAAAATAGTGCCCGGGCCTTGTTTTTTGATAAAATTCCATTGATCCCGGGCGGCAAAAGACATATGGTGAGGCCCGAATTCAAGCGGAGCGAAAAACGATGGAAGGGGAAAGTTTGTTTCACGCCATTGCGGATAACGAAGTGTTTTATTTTTCATGCGGCCCGCAGGTGCCTTGTTATAATGCCTGCTGCCGGGACTTGAACCAGTTTCTTGCCCCGTATGACGTGCTGCGGCTGGCAAGACACCTGGAAATGCATACCGGCGATTTCCTGGCGACATATACCCTTTGCCATGACGGCCCGCAGACCGGATTGCCCGTGGTAACCCTCAAGCCGGCGGAACCGGGGGAGAAGCAATGTCCGTTTGTGGCAGCCGAAGGCTGCCGGGTATACGAAAACCGGCCCGGTTCATGCCGGATGTACCCGCTGGCCCGATTGCTTCGTCGGGCCCGCAATGACGGCAGCCTTACCGAATCCTATGCACTGATACGTGAGGCGCACTGCCGGGGTTTCGAACAGGGGTCGCCCATGACGGCCAGGCAGTGGATTGCCGACCAGGGGCTGGAGCCGTATAACGAATTAAACGATGCCATGATCGATGTCATATCGGTTAAACAGCAATACCGGCCCGGTCCGGTTAAGGGGGATCTCGGAGAAAAGCTGTTTGCCGCGCTGTATGATATTGACGCCTGGAAAACGGATTTCCGTTTCCGGGTCGCAGAAGATTGCCGGCAGGTCGGGCTTTCCTTTGAGGCGCCGGAGGCTGCAGATGACGAAGAAGTTCTGAGGTTTGCCATGCAATATGCCGCAGCGCTGCTGCGTTATAAGGCTGGGGGAAGCCGGCAAGAAGCGCATATGTAAGGCTTGGCCGCAATTCCGGTTTCGGTAAAAGAGTGATCAGGATCTGCAGGTATGGAATTAGCAGGTAAAACAGCGCTGGTGCTGGGCGGCATCAAGGGGATCGGCAAGGCTGTCGGCCTGGAGCTGGCCCGCTGCGGGGTACAGCTGGGCCTGACGTATTACGACTGGGAAGAATCCCTCGATGAGATGCAGCGTGATTTTGCCGAAACCGGCGTGCCGCACCTGATCGAACGGGTCAATCTGCTGGAAACCGAATCAATTGCACCCTTTATCAGGCGCGTGGCCGATCGTTTCGGCCGGATCGACATTCTGATCAATAACATTGAAAGAGGGGGGTGGCCGGTGGTACACGGCCCGTATACGCGCGAGCAGTGGGACCTCGAAGTGGCCACCACGCTGAGGGCCAAGCAATGGGTCCTGGAAGCCGCCCTCCCGTATTTAAAGGAAACCGGGGATGGGTGCGCGATCAATTTTTCATCCATCGCATCCATCGTGGGGCGATCAGGTCCGGCCAGCCTGGTTTTTAACGAGGGGTATGCCGCCGCCAGTCGCGGGGTGTCGCTGTTGACCGAAACGTGGGCCCGGCTCGGAGCCCCGGAAGTCCGGGTAAAT
>CAZTHW010000130.1:0-7014 GCA_964613595.1 uncultured Desulfobacteraceae bacterium
AGCTCGTCTGCATCTTCCTTGTATCTGCGACAAACTTGAAAATCGCTCAATTTAGACAAATCAATGGAAAGAACAAGCAGCCCGGTGGAAACCCCCGTTTTGCAGGCATCCAAGAGCATCACCACTTTGACCCACATACTCTGAATTTTAATTAGTATTTAAAATTACATGCAAAAATTAAAATTTTCCGGATGTTTTTTCCTTGACAAATCATTTGGTTCATGTAGATTTTGGTTAAAAGTGGTGTAAAGTGGGTTAAAAGGGGACGCACATGTTCCGGGGAAGTTCATATCACACAATCGATGACAAGGGGCGCATCAATATTCCGTCCCGATTCAGGGAACTGATCCGGAACAACGGCGGCAACGGGCTGGTGTTGTCCGGCCCGGGCCTTGATGAACAGGGCCTGGTCGCCTACCCCTACAAGAACTGGGAGATGGTCGAGGACAAGATTCTGCGGATGGCGGAAAAAAGTCCGTCCATGCGGCGATTCAGGCGGATTTTTATCGGCGAGTCCGCAGAATGCAGCCTGGACAAGCAAGGCCGGATCTTAATCCCCCAGTCCCTCAGGGATTATGCAGGGCTGGAAAAAGATATCGTGCTGGTCGGGGTGCTTGATCATTTCGAGATATGGTCCCTGGAAAACTGGAATGAGGAAAAGCGCAAACTTCACGAGGAGGACATGCAGGATGAGGAGGTTTCCAACGAAATTGCCAGACTAGGACTGTAACCCATGAGTTATCGACATATCCCCGTAATGCGCGAACAGGCGATTCAATACCTGGATTGTGCGCCGGGCAAACGGGTTGTCGATTGTACCCTCGGCGGTGCCGGGCATGCCGAAGGCATTGTGGAAAAAATTCTGCCGGATGGCCTGCTAATCGGTATCGACCAGGACGCGGATGCCGTAGAACATGCACAACAGGTGCTTGCGCCCTATGCCCGGAATATTCGCCTGATTCATGACAATTTTGTCAACCTTCCGCATATCCTCCTCCGGCTCGAAATTGACGCAGTTGATGCGATCCTCGTGGACCTCGGGCTTTCCCGGGACCAAATCGAATTCTCCGGAAGGGGGTTTTCCTTTCGAAAGGCGGAGCCGCTGGATATGCGAATGAATCTGCAGGCGTCGCAAAGCGCTGCAGCCATCGTCAATACAGCCGGCACAGACCGGCTGGCCAGGATTTTCAAGGATCTGGGAGAAGAGCGGTGGGCCGGTCGCATTGCCCGGAAAATCGGGGAGCGGCGCAAAACCGAAGCAATTGAAACCACCGGGCAGCTGGCCGATGTCGTGCGCAGCGCCATACCCCCCAAAGATGCGGCCAAGCGCAAAATCGACCCGGCGACCAAGGTGTTTATGGCGCTTCGCATTGCGGTCAACCGGGAACTGGAAGTGCTGGACACGTTTCTCGATGAAGCAGTGGCGCACCTGGCGCCCGGCGGACGGATCTGCGTGATTTCGTTTCATTCGCTGGAAGACCGGATGGTCAAGCAGCGGTTCAATCGTTTTGCCCGGGGGTGTGAATGCCCGTCGGGTTTTCCCGTCTGCACCTGCGGAAAACAGCCTGAGCTCAAGGTATTGACCCGAAAGGTCTGCAAGCCGTCTGAAGCGGAAATCACTGATAATCCAATGTCCCGCAGTGCCAGGCTGCGGGCGGCTGAAAAACTGCCGTAACCGGTTAAAGGGATATGCCCTGCGGAGGGGATTGTGAGCCAAAACAGGAAAAATGCCGATCCGATGCTGACGCCGGGAAGGGTTTTTGCCTGCATGCTCTTGATGCTGGTCCTGATTGCGGAGGTGTTTTTCGATACCTGGTGCGGGGTGCAGTGCCGTCGCATGGGGTATGAAATTGTTGAGGCCAGATCCCGGCAGGAGGAGCTGATCGAAACCCGCAAGAAACTCCGTATTGAGCAGGGAAGGCTCAAGTCTCCCCAGGTGCTCGGCACCCGGGCGAAAAAGCAGCAGGGGCTGATCACGCCAAAACCCGAACAGGTAATAATCATCCAATGAAGCCGGACAGGGAAAAAGAGGAAAAGGCCATTTCCAGGCGGAATCGCCGCATGCTGGTGGTCGGCTGCGTGTTTACGCTTTTTTTCCTGGTGATTGCATTTAAGGCGATTTACCTGCAGGTCTTCGAAGATACGCGCCTTTCCCGCGAAGCCTCCGGCGAGTATTCCCGTTCGGTCAAACTCAGGGAAAAGCGCGGAACCATATACGATGCCAATTCGCGGGAACTCGCGGTCAGCACCAGCGTGATGGCCGTGGGCGCCCATCCCGACCGGATTAATCAACCGGCAAGGGCGGCCGCGGTGATGGCCGAAGAGCTGAACCTGGATAAAAGCGGACTCACGGAAAAACTGCGCTCGGATGCCTCTTTCGTCTGGATCCGGCGCGATGTATCCCCGGAAAAAGCCAGGGGCCTGGATCGGCGGATTGATCAGGGGCTGGAGCTTGTGGATACGTATTCCCGGGTATATCCGCACAAGAGTCTTGGTGCCCAGGTGATCGGGTTTTCCGGCGTGGACGGCCACGGCCTGGAAGGCGTGGAATATTACTATGATACCCGCCTCAAGGGAGACCCCCGGCAGTGGACGATTGTCAAGGATGCCCTGGGCCGGATTTTTCAGCGTTCCAGCCCGGAGCAGGCATCAGAGGAAGGCAAGAACCTGGTGCTGACCCTGGATGCCAATATTCAATATATCACCGAGGAGGCCCTCAAAAAGTCCGTTTTAAGGTTCAATGCCGAATCCGGCATGGCCCTGGTCATGGAACCCCAGACAGGTGCGATCCGGGCCGTTGCCCATTACCCGGGATTCAATCCCAATGCCTTTACCCGGTTTCCGCGGCAAAACTGGCGGAACCGGGCAATTACGGACTCGTTTGAGCCGGGATCTACGTTCAAGATTTTTCTGGCTGCGGCCGCCCTGGAATCCGGGCTGTATACCCCCGATACGATCGTGGATTGCGAAAACGGCAGATATTCGAGCTACGGCCGCGTGATTCAGGATACGCACCCTTATGATGAACTGACCCTGACAGAGGTGATCAAATACTCCAGCAATATCGGCGCGGTGAAAATCGCTGAGGCCATCGGCCCGAAAACTTTTTATGACACACTGCGCGATTTCGGTTTCGGTGAGAAGACCGGCATTGACTGCCCGGGCGAAACCGCGGGACGCCTCAGGCATTACCGGAACTGGCGCGGCATTGACAATGCGACAATCGCATTCGGGCAGGGGGTTTCGGTCTCTGCCGTTCAGTTGCTCTCAGCGGTTTCGGCCATTGCCAATCACGGTGTGCTCATGAAGCCGCGGGTTGCCAAGGCGGTCACCAACCCGGGCGGCGGCATCGTGGAAAGCTTTGAACCGGAAAGGGTGCGCCGGGTTATATCCGGGGATGTTGCAGCTCAGCTCAAGGAGATGATGCAGGCGGTCACCGAGTCCGGCGGCACCGGCGAGCTTGCCTCGCCGGAAGGGTATAAAGTCTGCGGAAAAACCGGGACCGCCCAGATCTTAAACGATCAGGGCACTTATAAAAACAGCGAATACAATGCCCTGTTTGCCGGGTTTGCCCCGGCCGAATCGCCCGAGCTGGCCGCGCTGGTCGTTGTCAGGGCGCCCAAGGTCAACCATTACGGCGGCAAGGTGGCGGGCTCCGCGTTTGCCGAAATCATCCGGGAATCTTTCAATTATATGAACATCGCCCCGACGGTTGCACGAAATTCCGGAAATCGGAGCGATGAAAAAGAGGGCGCATGAAACTCTCAGAACTCATAGCGGCCATTTCTCCGGCAAGCGTGTATTCTTCAGCGGCTGCTTCGGTAAAATCTTCAGATCCCGAAATCACCGGGGTGCATTACCGATCGGACCGGGTGGCCCCGGGCGGCGTGTTTGTGGCACTGCCCGGGCAGAACGCAGACGGTCATGATTTTGCAGCAGATGCGGTCGCCCGCGGTGCCGCGGCCGTTGTGGTCCAGCGCCCCATGGATCTGGATGCCTGCGTGGTTGTCGTGGAAAATACACGTCTGGCCCTGGCTCAAACCGCCGCGGCGTTTTACCGGTACCCCGCAAATAAGCTGACCCTGATCGGGATTACCGGAACCAACGGAAAAACGACCTCCGCCTGTCTGCTGGAGCACATACTGCAGTGCCGCGGATTTTGCACCGGCGTGATCGGCACGCTGAACTATCATTATGCCGGAAAAATCGTGAAAAGCGGGCTGACTACCCCGGAGGCCTCGGATTTGCAGCATCTGCTGGCAAACATGGCTGATGCCGGGGTCACCCACGTGATTATGGAAGTGTCTTCTCACGGGGTGGTGCTCGACCGGATTGCGCAATGCGGCTTCGCAATCGGGGTGTTTACGAACCTGAGCCAGGATCACCTGGATTTTCACAAGGATATGGCACACTACTGGGCGGCCAAAAAGCGTTTTTTTTCGGAATTTCTGCAGGGAGAAAACGCCGCGGCGGTGATCAACATGGATGACCCCAGGGGCAAAGAACTCCATGATGCATTGCCGGGGATTCGCCGTGTTCGGGTGGGGCTCGGAAACGCGGCGCGGATATGGCCCTCCGGACTGGGGTTTGACGCAGGTGGTATTTCGGGGCTGCTTCACCTGGAAGACAAAACTGTTGCGTTTCATTCACATCTGGTGGGCCGGTTTAATCTGGAAAATATCCTCTGTGCCGCAGGCGCGGCCGCGGCCCTGGAGATTGCCCCGGAGACAATTGCCGAAGGCATTGAAACCTTTACTTCCGTGCCCGGCCGCCTGGAGCGGGTTGCCAATACGCTGGACCGGCACGTTTTCGTGGATTTTTCCCATACCCCGGCAGCTCTGGAAAACGTGCTGGCCGCGCTCAGGCGGCTCGGCGCCGGGCGCCTGATCTGTATTTTCGGCTGCGGCGGAGACCGGGACCGGGCAAAGCGCCCCCTGATGGGGGAGATTGCGGGAAAGTACGCGGACCTGGCAGTGGTGACATCGGATAATCCGCGTACCGAAGCACCGGAACGAATTATTGAAGATATCGTGGCGGGCATGCACGACTTTACCCGGGTGGCGCCGGAAAGTCTGGGGCCGGATTTTGCTCCGGGAACGTTTGCGGTTGAACCCGACCGCAAACACGCCATCCGCATCGGAATACGGGCTTCAAGGCCCGGAGATGCAATACTGATTGCCGGAAAAGGGCATGAAACTTACCAGATCATCGGAAGCACCACCGTGGCCTTTGACGACCGGGTGGAGGCTGAACAGGTGCTTTCATGGGGAATGAACGACGTTGTCGATACCGTGGACGATTGACGACATTTTAACCGCTACAGGCGGCGAACTGGTCAGCACCACGGATGTGGCGCAGTTTTCCGGCGTGGGCATTGACTCGCGCAGAATCCGGGGCGACGCGGTCTTTGTGGCCATTTCCGGACAGCGCCATGACGGGCACAGTTTTCTGCCCGCCGTGGTCCGGCAGGGTGTGCGATGCGTGATTGTGTGCAGGGACAAACTGGATATGCTGCCGGTTTCCAACTGGCAGGCCGAGGCAGTGGCTTGTGTTTCGGTCGAGGATACAACAAAAGCGCTGGGGGCGCTTGGGGCCTATCAGCGAGAGCGGGCGGGTGTGCCGGTGATTGCGATCACCGGGTCTAACGGCAAAACCACCACCAAGGAGATGGCATCCAGGGTGCTCGGCCGGCAATTCCGGGTGCTGGCCACCTACGGCAACCTCAACAACGAGATCGGGCTGCCCCTGACGCTTCTGGAGTTGGGTCCGGAACATCAGGCCGCGGTGGTGGAACTGGGCATGAATCATCCCGGGGAAATCAGGTACCTGTCCGGACTGTGCCGGCCTGATATCGGTCTGATTACCAATATCGGTCCGGCGCACCTGGAGGGGCTGGGCAGCATCGAGGCGGTTGCCGAAGCCAAGGCCGAGATGCTGGAAAATATCCGGCCGGGCGGCACAATCGTACTCAACGCCGACGATGACTGGGGGCAATGGCTTGCCGCGCACGCGCAACAGCAGGTGGTCTTTTTCGGATATCACGGGCAGGCCCGGGTTCGGGCGGAAAATATCGAGCCGGGCGAAAAAGGACTTTCGTTTACATTAATTTTGCCGGATGCCGCAGTACAGGTCGAGCTTCAGGTCCCCTGGGACTTTATGGTGCACAACGCCCTGGCCGCGGCTGCAGCGGGGTACATGATGAATATTCCAGCCGAAGCCATTGGAGCGGGACTGGCCGAATTCCGGCCGGTCTCCGGGCGCATGGCGGTTTATCGAACGCCGGCGGGCGCCTATATTATCGATGATACGTATAACGCAAACCCCGGCTCCATGAAAACCGCCATCCGGTCGCTTGCCGCGTTAAGCGACCGGAAGCGGGGCATCCTGGTGGCCGGCGACATGCTGGAGCTCGGCGATGCCGCATCCTCCCATCACGAGGATATCGGCCGGCTTGCCGCCGGCGCCGGGGTCAATTACCTGTACCTTTCCGGGGAGTTTGCCTCCAGGGTGGCCTACGGCGCGCGATGTGCCGGGATGAAAGGCGGTGATATCTTCGTGGGCACCCGGGAAGACATTATCAAGGATCTGGAACATCAACTGCGGCCCGGGGACTGGGTCCTGGTCAAGGGCTCCCGGAGTACCGGCATGGACGAAATCGTTGCCCGGCTGACCGCAACGGCATGGATTCACGCGACGGATGCAGCCGCGGAAGGGGACTAAACAGCCATGCTTTATCATTTATTATATTCCCTGCATACCGAGATCTCGGCCTTCAACGTGTTCCGATACATCACGTTTCGGACCATTTATGCCGGGCTGACCGCGTTTTTGATCTGTTTTGTCCTGGGGCCCTGGATGATCCGGGTGCTCCGGGAAAAGCAGATCGGCCAGTACATCCGGCGGCTCGGTCCGGCCTCGCACCAGGACAAGGCGGGGACCCCCACCATGGGCGGGGCGCTGATCCTGCCGGCCGTGCTGCTTTCGGCGGTTTTGTGGATGGATTGGGCAAACAGG
>CAZTHW010000131.1:0-6997 GCA_964613595.1 uncultured Desulfobacteraceae bacterium
GATACAGATTAAAGGCGGCCGGGTGCTCGACCCAGGCGTTTTTGACGGCCCGGCAGACATATGGATAAAAGACGGCATTGTCGCGCAGGTGGTGCCTTTGGTCGCGGGTGACCAAACAGCGCCGGCCGGCCCGACCGGCGAGTCTGGCGAGCGCATCATTGACGCCCGGGGGATGCTGGTGGTGCCCGGGCTCGTGGACATGCACGTGCATTTGCGCGAACCCGGCCAGGAATACAAGGAAACCATAGACACCGGTACCCGTGCGGCCGCGGCCGGGGGGTTTACGTCCGTGTGCTGCATGCCCAATACATCACCCGTCAATGATTCGACTTCCGTTACCCGGTATATACTCGAGCAGGCTGCCCGGTGCCGGCGCACCCGGGTATATCCCGTGGGTGCGGTCAGTGCCGGGTTGTGCGGAGAACAACTTGCGGAATTCGGGGATTTAAAGGCAGCCGGTGCTGTGGCGGTAACCGACGACGGAAAGCCGGTTTCTGATGCCCAGCTCATGCGGCGGGCCATGGAATATGCCAGCGGCATCGGTCTTCAGGTGATTTCCCACTGTGAGGAACTCAGCTTGTCAGGCGGCGTGATGAACGAGGGCGTTGTCTCCACCCGTATGGGACTGCCCGGCATTCCCAACGCAGCCGAAAGCGTCATGGTGATGCGCGATATTGCCTTGAGCGAACTCACCGGCACGCCGGTTCATATCGCACATGTGAGCACCCGGGAATCGGTTGCCGCCATTCGTGCGGCCAAGGCCAGGAATACGCAGGTCACCGCGGAAACCGCTCCCCATTACTTTACACTGACCGAAGAGGCGGTAAAATCCTACGATACCCGGGCCAAGATGAACCCGCCGCTTCGTACCGCAGCAGACCGGGAAGCGGTGATCGCGGGACTTGCTGACGGAACCATTGATGCCATTGCCACGGATCATGCGCCGCACGCAAGGGTTGAAAAAGACCTTGAGTTTGATCTTGCGGCAAACGGGATTATCGGCCTGGAAACATCGTTGGCCCTGGGACTGCGTCTGGTGGAAGCCGGCGCGCTGAGCCTGGAGCAGCTTATCGGGCGCATGTCGAAAAATCCGGCCGCCATCATTGATAAACCCTGCGGCCTGTCTGCCGGCCAGCCGGCGGATGTAACGATCATTGATCCTGAAGCCCGATACACGTACCGCGCAAGCCAGGGGCGATCCAAGGGCCGCAATACGCCTTTTGACACCTGGGACCTCAAGGGCCGCGCGGTGTACACAATTGTTGACGGCGCAATCGTTTTTGACCTTTCAGAAGAGATATAGCAGCAGCCATCAAGCGCTTATGCCGGAAGAAGCCAAGCTACTCATAGTCGACGACGAACTGAGCATGCGCGAATTCCTGGAGATCATGCTCAGCAAGGAAGGATACCGTGTCGAAAGCGCGGAAAGCGGCAAACAGGCCAATGCCATGCTGGAGCGGGAAACCTACGATCTTGCGCTCTGCGATATCCGGCTGGGAGATATCAGTGGTCTGGAGGTGTTGCGCAAGGCCAAGCAGGTGAATCCGGATACCGTGGTGATCATGATTTCCGCATACGCCACTGCGGAAAACGCCGTTGAGGCCATGAATGAAGGGGCCTATGATTATTTGCCCAAGCCGTTTAACAATGACGAACTCAAGCAGACCATCGCCAAGGCCCTGGAGCTAAAAACGCTTTCGGATGAGAAAAAGCGCATTGACGATGAGCTCCGGGAAAGCCTTCACTTTGACCTCCTGGTGGGCAATAGTCCCCGGATGAAGCATATTTACGCGATTATCGAGCAGGTCGCTCCCACCCAGACCAGCGTGATGATCACCGGGGAAAGCGGCACCGGCAAGGAGCTGATTGCAAAGGCGATTCACAATCAGAGCGATCGGCATGATAAGCCTTTTATTGTCATAAATTGCGGCAGTATCCCGGAAACGCTCATGGAAAGCGAGTTTTTCGGATACAAGAAAGGTGCCTTCACCGGGGCGAACCAGGACAAGAAGGGCCTGTTTGAAGCCGCGGACAATGGCACGGTGTTTATGGACGAAGTCGGGGAGTTAAGCGCCCAGATGCAGGTCAGGCTGCTGCGGGTGGTGCAGGAACGTTCATTTAAACCCGTGGGCGGAAACGATGACATTTCCGTGGACATTCGGATTATTGCGGCCACCAACAAGCAGCTTGAAGACGAAGTTATTGCCGGGCGTTTCCGCGAGGACCTGTATTACCGCCTCAACGTGGTGGAAATCAAGGTCCCGCCCCTGCGCGAGCGCAAGGCGGACCTGCGCGCACTGGCCCAGCATTTTCTGGAAAAATATTCCCGGCAGGCCGGAAAGGAGATCACCAAGATCTCCTCTTATGCCGTGGATCTGCTCCAGAAGTACGATTTTCCCGGCAATATCCGGGAGCTGGAAAATCTCATTGAGCGAAGCGTGGCCCTGTCCACAACCAATATCCTGCTGCCGGACAATCTTTCGCTTTCGATTCACAAGCGAAGATGGATTGAAGGCATTGAAAACCGGCGTTTCGATCTCGACGACGTGGCCAACGGGGTGGCGCTGGACAATATTCTGGCGGAAATCGAGCGAGCCTACCTGGAAAAGGCGCTTTCATGTGCCAACGGCAACAAGAACAAGGCCGCCGAGCTGCTCGGCATCAGCTTCCGCTCGTTTCGCTACCGATGCAGCAAGCTCGACATTGAAAAACCGGAGTAGAAACAGCATAAAAGACAACCACGAAGGTCACGAAGCACACGAAAGAAAATTTTATTATATCTTTCTTCGTGCTTCTTTGTGTTCTTCGTGGTTTTATCATTCTGACCATGTGGAAAATCGTTGGATAAATGATTAACGTCGAGGGATTGACAAAAAGCTACGGCGGAAACGTGCTTTTCGATGAGATCAGTTTCAAGATCAACGCCCGGGAGCGCGTCGGGCTCGTGGGACGAAACGGTCACGGAAAGACCACGCTTTTCCGGATGATTCTCGGACTGGAAAGCCCGGATGCCGGGGTTATCAGTTGTCCGAAGAATTACCGCATCGGTCACGTTTCCCAGGTACTGGAATTTTGCAAGTCCACGATTCTTGCCGAGGGCATGCGCGGACTGCCGGCGGATTCCGCAGATGAACACTGGCAGGTGGAAAAAATTCTTACCGGTCTGGGCTTTTCTCCGGCAGACATGCAGCGCGCTCCGGCGGAATTTTCCGGCGGCTACCAGGTGCGCCTCAACCTGGCCAAGGTTCTGGTCTCCAAGCCGGACATGCTGCTGCTCGATGAGCCCACCAACTACCTCGACATTACCTCTATTCGCTGGATACGCCGTTTTTTGGTCAACTGGCCCGGGGAGCTGTTTTTAATTACCCATGATCGGAGTTTCATGGACCAGGTGGTTACCCATATCGCCGGTATCCACCGGAAAGCGATGCGCAAGGTCGCCGGCAACACGGAGAAGTATTACAGCCAGATCGCACAGGAAGAAGAGGTTTACGAAAGGACCCGGCAGAAGGATGAACGCCGGAGAAAGGAAATCGAGCGCTTTATCAGCCGGTTTCGCGCCAAGGCCCGACTGGCCAACCTGGTGCAGTCCCGGGTAAAAACCCTGGAGAAGCTCACGCGCAAGGAAAAGCTGCAAAAAGCCAAGTCCCTGGATTTCTCGTTTAACAACTGCCCGTTTTCCGGCAAATACATGCTGAGCGCGGAAAATGTCTCCTTTTCCTATAATTCGGCCCGGAGCGGGGACCAGGCCGGCGGCAGGCCTCTGATATCTGATTTTTCCATGACCATCGGTACCCAGGACCGCGTATGCATTGTCGGGAAAAACGGGGCGGGCAAGACTACCCTGCTCCGGCTGCTGGCCGGCGATCTTCAGCCCTCTGCCGGGCGGATCGAAAATCACCCCAATTGCGTCAGCGGGCTGTTTGAACAGACCAATATCCAGACCCTGGTGGATGAGCGCACCGTGGAAGAGGAAATCCTGGCCGCCAATCCGGATATGGGGCGCCAGGGGGCCAGAAATATTTGCGGATCCATGCTTTTTGAGGGCGATGACGCGCTAAAAAAGATCCGGGTGCTTTCCGGCGGGGAAAAATGCCGGGTGATGCTGGGCCGGCTTCTGGCCACGCCCGCAAACTTTCTGCTGCTCGACGAACCAACAAATCATTTCGACATGGAGTCCTGCGACGCCCTGCTGGCTGCCATTGATTATTTTGACGGCGCTGTGGTGATGGTCACGCACAATGAAATGTTCCTTCATGCCCTGGCACAGCGCCTGGTCGTGTTCCAGGGCGGCGGCATTGATGTATTTGACGGCACCTACCAGCGTTTTCTCGAGGATGTCGGATGGGCGGAGGGCGATGACGTTTCCCGCAGCGCGGCCGCCGCCGGCGCCCGCAGGCCGGTTGCGGAGATGAGCAAAAAGGAGTTCCGGCGGCGGCGCTCGGCCATTGTGTCGGAAAAAGGCCGGGTCTTAAAGCCGATCGAGGATCGGATCGAGCAAACCGAGGCGGCCATTATCCAGTGGGAGGCGGAAATCGAGGAACTCAACCGGCAGATTCAGGCCGCAAGCGGTAACGGGGATGGAACCGAGATTTCCCGGCTTTCCCGGCAGCTTCACGAACTGCGGGAAAAGGTTGATGCCGGTTTTGCCGACATGGAAAAACTTACTTCAGATGCGGATGCCCGGCGGGCGGAATTCGATGCGCAGCTCGAAGACCTGGAAGCCCGCAAGCCTTTCTGAGTCAGTGCCCGTCCAGAAATGGCTAATTTGCCCAATTTCTGCGTCAGGCTCAAATTTTAATCCTCAAAATACGACAAGTATTCCTGTGGCTAAAATTTTCGCCTTCCTTGAACTTGAACAAATTTTCTGATTTCTGGATGGGCACGAGTTATTTTTGACAGACCGTGCAGCAGTAGCCGTTTCTGCCGGATACCGCGATTTTTTCAATCTTTTTAAACCACGGCCCCGGGCTTCCACAAAATCTTATACAGGTCGTGCCGGCGGCTCTGGAGATTGCGCACACTGCCCTGCTGGCGCAATTCCTTGAGCAGGTCCAGGTCCAGGTCCACCATCAGGGTCATTTCCGTGTTGGGTGTGGCCTCGGCGGCAATGGCGTCATGCGGGAAGGCAAAATCCGACGGCGTGAACACCGCGGCCTGGGAATACTGGATATCCATGTTTTCCACCCGCGGCAGGTTGCCCACCGAGCCGGAGATTGCCACGTAACATTCGTTTTCAATGGCCCGGGATTGGGCGCATCTTCTTACGCGCAGATAGGCGTTCTTGGTATCGGTCCAGTACGGCACCAGCAGGATGTTCATTCCCTTGTCCACCAGGTACCTCGAGAGTTCGGGAAACTCCACGTCGTAACAAATCAAAATTCCGATGTTGCCGATGTCTGTGTTGAATATCTTCAGATCATTTCCGCCGCGCAGGCCCCAGTACAGGGACTCGTCCGAAGTGATGTGAAGCTTGTATTGTGCATCCCAGGTGCCGTCCCTGCGGCACAGATAGGAGACGTTATACAGGTGGTCTCCACTGTATTCCGGCACGCTGCCGGCCACGATGTTGATGTTGTAGGCCAGGGCCATCTGGAGAAAGGACTCCCGGAGCGGCTCGGTGTACTCTGCCAGCGAGCGCATGGATTCGGCCGGGTTTTCCTGGTTGAAGTTGGCCAGCAGGGGGGCGTTTAACAGTTCCGGAAACAGGATCAGGTCCGAGTTGTACCCGGCCACGGCATCCACGAAAAACTCGGCCTGGTGAATGAAATCGTCAAACGAGGCAAACGGGCGCATCTGCCACTGGACTACGCCCACGCGCGGATAGGCTTTTCTGCCGCCGAAGAGCTTGCGCTTTTTTTCATAGTAAATGTTGTTCCATTCCATGAGAATCCCGTAAGCGTGCGACTGACTGTCTTCCGGGATATAATCCTTGAGAATCTTCTTGATATGAAAATCATTGGCCAGTTGAAAGGAGAGCACCGGATCGTAGATCTCGTTGTCCTTGACCTTCTGGATGTACTGCTGGGGGGTGAGCTCTTCATGATGTTCGCTGTATCCGGGAATCCGGCCGCCGAAGATAATGCCCCTGAGGTTGAGTTCCTCGCACAACTCCTTTCTGGCGTCATACAGGCGCCTGCCCAGGCGCAGACCGCGATATTCCGGATGGACGAAAATATCAATGCCGTAGAGGACATCGCCGTCCGGGTCGTGCTTGTTTAACCGGCCATCGCTTACCACGTCGTCATAGGAGTGCTTTTCTTCATACATATCTGCATTGACAATGATGCTCAAGGCCGCGGCAATAACCTTGCCCTTGTCCTCGATGCAGATCTGGCCTTCGGGGAACCGGTGGATCAGGGTGTGAAATTCGCTGCGGTCCCAGGCACCCATCTGATCGGGATATACCAGGTCCATGATCTCCTTGACGTCCCGGTAATCGTCGGTGGTCAGGTTGCGCACCTGAAGTTTGTGTTCGGATTCCTGGGTTGTTGTATCCATAATTCCTTTCAGTTTTTGTTTTCAGTGTTATTTTGTGTGTATATTGACACAACCTGAGAATACGGATATACACAGAAAGCGGTAAGCCCATTAAACATGAAATCGCTATTAATTGGAAGGCTATTTTGGACCGAAAAGCGTATTCAAGTCAAGATCTGCTGCAGCTGATCTGGGGTGTGGCCCTGGCAATCATGGGCCTGGCCTTTTTTTTCAGGGTTTCGGCCGTCATGGCGCAGATTGCCGGGATGGAATATCCCGCCTCGGTTGAGATATTTCTGCGCATCGGATTTTACTTGATCGCCGTGATTCTGCTCGGCGGCGGGATCAAGAAAATATACCGGTTCCTTGAGATCACAAAAAACAGGGAATAAAACGGCATTTCCCTGTTTATATGAAACCTAAATTGAGCGATTTTCAAGTTTGCCGCAGATACAAGGAAGCTGCAGACGAGCTATAGTGGACTATGCGAGACTGCATCTGACGCAGTAGATGCGGC
>CAZTHW010000132.1:0-6994 GCA_964613595.1 uncultured Desulfobacteraceae bacterium
GTAGTAGAGTTAGCCACCGACCACCGACCACCGACTACCGACTACCGACTACCGACCACCGACCACCGACCACCGACCACCGTCTTATGCTCCGTACATGGCTACGTTTTTCAGGTCCTCACCGAGATACTCCCGCTCGTTTTCCCCGAGGATGCCCAAAGACAGGCAGATCAGGGTCCACAAGTGCACGTTGTTCCATGCATGGTCCCGGATTTCGCTCAGATCGTGGATTTGGGAATGGCAGTTGTGACACGGGGTGATACAATACTGTGCGCCGGTGGACAGGATCTGGTTGGCCTTCATCTCCCCGTATTTCCGCCGTTCTTCCGGATAACCGGCCTGGAGGAATCCGCCGCCGCCGCCGCAGCAGTAGTTGTTGGAGCGGTTGGGCGTCATGTCGATGAAGTTTTCCTCGCCGACCACGCTTTTGACCACGTATCGCAGGTCTTCGGCCACCGGGTCGCCAAAGGACTTGCGCACCAGCTGGCAGGGATCCTGCACAGTGAACTTCACGCCCAGGTCCTTGTTCCAGTCAGAGGTGACGTTGAGCTTGCCCTCCCGGATCCACCGGGCATAAAGGCGAATGATGCTTTCTATTTCAAAGTTGTGGGGAATGTTGAACTTTTGCAGTCCGACCCGGACCGCGAAGAGTTCGTGCCCTCACTCGGTATTGAGCCAGGCCTTGCATCCCAGATCGTCCACAGCCTTGGCCTTGACCTCCACGATGTGTTTCCAGGACTCGTCATCTGCCATGAACATGCAGTAGTTTTCCGCGGCCCAGCCCTTGGTGCCGTAGGTCCAGTCCGCGCCCACCAGGTGCAGGATCTTCCACAGGGGGACCATCTCGTCTGGCTCGGTGACCGGTTCGCGGGAGTTCTGGTTCAGAAAGTAATAAGCCCCTTGCTTGTTGACCGGTGCCTCCATGTCCTTGAATTCCGGCTGGGCTTCCCGGTATTCCTCGAGCACGTCCTCGACCACGAACTGGAAGTCCTCTTCTGTTGCGCCCATTGCGCTGCAGGTGTCGTTTTTCAGTGCCATATCGCAGGATCCGCGGATACCCTTGGGACGCTCCTCCCTGGGCCAGCTCTGCCGGGCATAAAATACGAGCTGCGGGATGTTGATCTGCATGGGGCAGACATAGATACAGCGCTGGCACATGGTGCAGTGCCAGGCCCATTCGTTTTTCCGGATTTCCTCGTCCATGCCGAGTGCGGCCATACGCAGAAACTTGCGGGCATCCATCCCGCCGATGCCCGTGGCCGGGCAACCCGATGCGCACGCACCGCAAGTCAGGCAAAGGTCCAAATTGCCGCCCTCGGGCAGCATTTCCTTGACCTTGTCCATGAATATGCTTTTGCGTTTTCCGCCAAGCTTGATTGCTGGTTCTCCCATAGCGTTTCCTCCGTTTGTGCCTCCTGTGCCGGACCCGGGCTGGCCGGCTGGCGGAAGCAGCCGATTTCATTATTGTAAATAACGCCTTTTCAGCGTTTCACGTCCAATATAATCACTTCCCGGAAAAAATAAATCCCCCCGGGCTGGTGGGAATTTGTCAAAAATCTTTCCTGCCACAAAACCATCGGCCAAGTCAAGTACAATTGCAAAAATACCGCCTTGGCTGGATGAACAGCTTCAAGGGAAATCCTTTTTTTTCGTTCTCATGAAATTGCACTTCGTTGACCTGGCGGCGGTGCGGAAAAGCGGGTTTCCGAGCGGAAATTGAGGCTCGCAGAGGCTCCTGGAGCGAGGAAACTCCTTTTTCGCACCGCCGATCAGCCAAGATGCTTACGGATTTCCTTTTCGCAAAAATACCGCCCCGGGGGAATAAACAGCTTTTTCCGAAAACGTTATATTTGGCAGCCAGGGTTTCGGTTTCCATCTCGGATTGACATACCGGGGCGGGTGGCTTATGATACATGCTTTTCAAGGGGAAATGATGCATTCATGAAGAAAACAACAACCCGCATCGGTGTGCTGGGCCTGCTTGCGGCCGTGATCGTGTTTGTCGGCGCCGGGCCTGCAGTCTTGGGTCAACAACGGTCTGCCGACCGCAAGGCGGCCTCGCAGGAAACCATGCAGGAATCCGGCGGGCCGGTTTATCTCTATTTTGCCGATCCGGAAACAGGTTACCTTTCCAGTGAAGCCCGGCGGATTCCGCGTGCGGCCGATCCGGCGGTTTTCTGCCAAAAGATCACAGAGGCCCTGATCGCCGGTCCGGAAAACGGCCTGATGCGCACACTGCCCGGGCAAACAGCGCTCCGGGCGCTGTATATCACCGATGACGGGATTGCCTGTGTGGATTTCAACGGGGCGGTTTCCGAACACCATCCCCGGGGCGTGCGCAGCGAACTGCTGAGCGTCTACAGTGTTGTCAATACCCTGATCCTCAATACCGACGGCATCCGGGCTGTCAAAATCCTGGTTAACGGAAAAGAAGCCCTCACCCTGGCCGGACACGTGGATATCCGTTTACCGCTAAAATCGCAGATGTTGCTGGTGAGATGAAAAAGATCGGACAGATACGAAATATCGGCATTATCGCCCATATTGACGCGGGAAAGACTACCGTGACCGAGCGTGTGCTGTTTTACACGGGCCGTTCGCACAAAATCGGCGAGGTCCACAACGGCGAGGCCGTGATGGACTGGATGCCCGATGAGCAGGAGCGGGGCATCACGATTACCTCTGCGGTGACCACCTGCCAGTGGAAAAACTGCGACATCCAGATTATCGATACGCCGGGGCACGTGGATTTCACCATCGAGGTGGAACGGTCGCTCCGGGTGCTCGATGGCGCGGTCGGGGTGTTCTGCGCCGTGGGCGGCGTGGAGCCCCAGTCGGAGACGGTGTGGCACCAGGCAGACGATTACCTGGTGCCCAAAATCGCCTTTGTCAACAAGCTGGACCGGGTGGGGGCGGATTACTTTCGCACCATCGAGATGATGAAAGAACGTCTCAATGCCGTGCCGCTGGTAATGCAGCTCCCCGTGGGTGGAGAAGACAGCTTCCGGGGCGTGGTGGATCTGCTCAATATGCGCCAGATGGTATGGGAAACCGACCGGCCCGACATGCCGTTTGAAACCATGGAGATCGACCCGGAACTGCGGGAGATGGCAGCGCAATACCGGGAAAAGCTCATTGAAACCGTGGCCGAGGCAGACGATACCATCATGGAGGCCTACCTGGAGGAATCCGAGATCACCGCCCGCGAGCTGATCCCGGCCATCCGCAGGGCCACCCTCGGATTGAAGCTGGTGCCGGTGCTCTGCGGTTCGGCCCTGAAAAACAAGGGCATACAGCCGCTGCTCGATGCGGTGGTCGACTTTCTGCCGAGCCCCGAAGAAGCCCCGCCCATTCACGGAAAAATCCCGGATAGCGGGGAAACCGTCGCCTTTGCGGCAAAACAAAAAGGACCCACCGTGGCCCTGATCTTCAAGGTTTCCATGATCGAGGGGCGCAAGCTTTCCTACGTGCGGGTCTATTCCGGCAAACTCAAGGCGGGCAGCGAGATTTACAATCCCGTGCGCGGCAAGGCGGAAAAGATCTCCCGGATTCTCAAGATGCATGCCAACAAGCGCGAGCGCATCGACGAGGCCGGCCCCGGCAGCATCGTGGGCGTGGTGGGCTTAAAGGACTCGTCCACCGGCGAGACCCTCTGCGACCGGGACAACCCGGTGCTGCTGGAGCAGATGAAATTCACCAAGCCCGTGATTTCGGTTTCCATCGAGCCCAAGACCCATGATGACCAGGAAAAGCTGCCCCAGGTACTTGACAAGCTCATGGCCGAAGACCCCACCCTGAATGTCAAGCAGGACGAGGATACCGGGCAGACCATTCTTTCGGGCATGGGCGAGCTGCACCTGGAAGTGGCCATCAGCCGGATGCGGCGGGAATACAATACCAGTGTCAACGTGGGCCGGCCCCAGGTGGTTTACCGGGAAACCCCGGCAAAAGCCGCCACCGGACATGCTGTCTTTGACCGGGAAGTGGCCGGTCAGCGCCATTTTGCCGAGGTCGGGATTTCGGTGAACCCGCTTTCGCGGGGGCAGGGGGTGAAGGTCACATCCCGGGTTTCTGAAGAAACCATCCCCGAACAATATGGCCCCGCCGTGGAAAAGGGAATCCGGGAGGCACTGGAATACGGCGAGCTCATGGGATATCCGGTGGTGGATGTGGAGGTCGTGGTCACCGGCGGTTCATACCGGGAGCACCTGGCCTCTGATCTGGCCTTTTCCGTGGCTGCATCCATGGCATGCCGGCATGCCCTGTCAAATGCGGAGCCCTACCTGCTCGAGCCGATTATGGACGTGGAGGTCTTTGTTCCGGAAACGTTCATGGGCGATGTGATCGGCGATCTCAATTCCCGCGGCGGCAAGATCGAATCCATCGCCGCCAAGGGCGATAATCAGATCATTTCCGCCATTGCCCCGCTTTCCAAGATGTTCGGATACACCACCGCACTGCGCTCGGCTTCCCAGGGCCGGGGCACGTTTACCATGAAGTTTTCCCACTTTGACTGAATATGAAGTTTTCGCCCGGGCCTTCGGAGCGGTTTTCCTTGTCCCGCTCTGATTTTTTCGCCTGTTTGTCCTTCAGGCTTTCCTGTGCCTCGTGGATTTTTTCGGTAAGCACCGGGTCCCCGGTTTCGCGAAGGGCCCGTTTGAGGTGGAACATGGCGGTTTCCGGTTCCCCGGTTTCCCGGTAATACCGTCCCAGGTAATAATGGGCCTCTCCCAGCTTTTTCTGCTCTCCCAGGCTTTGTCCGAGAAATAACAGGGCGCGCGGGTAGTCCGGGAAGGTCTCTGCAACCTTCTTGAAATCCGCGATCGCGGCCTCGGTCTCACCGCCGGCCATGCGGGCCCGGCCCAGGAAAAACAGCCCTTTGGGGCCGTATTGCGAGAGATCCTCGATGCCGGTCAGGGTTTTTTCAGCCTGCTCATATCTGCCTGCCATGAACTCGAGCCGGCCCAGGTCCACGGCCAGGTAGGGGTCTTCGGGCCGCATGGAAACCGCGGATTTCATGTTTTCCAGGGCCGTTTCCGGCCGGCCGCTTTCGGCCAGGGCCAGGGCCAGTCCGTATTGCGCCGCTGCGTTGTCCGGGTTCCTTGCCAGTTCCTCGCGGAACCGATCTGCGGCCTTGGCCGGATTCCCGTATGCGGCCATGAGCGCGGCGCGAACCCGCCTGAAGGCAAAGGTGTTTTTCGGTTCCTGGTCCGGCCTTTCCGACAGGGCGCTGTCCAGGCTTGCCAGGCGCTGCCGGGTGGCCGGATGGGTTTTCAGGTATGTGGGGACCTGCTCTTCTCCGTACCACTCCCGATCCCGGATCTTCTGCAGTGCGGTGCGCAGCCCGTACAGGCTGTACCCGGATCGTGTCAAATATCGCCGGCCCAGATAATCCGCCTCCATTTCCCTTTCCCGGGTGTAGGCCAGGATCATGCTCTGGCCTGCTGCCAGGGAGCCCACGGAAAGGGCGCTTCCCACATCCGAGGCACCGCCGAGTCCGACCAGGATGCCGGCGATCAGCCCGGCCATGGAAATCATCTGGCTTTTTTTGGATTCCGCGATGAGTTCGGAAATGTGCCGGGAGGAAACATGGGCGATTTCGTGGGCCAGGATGCCCGCAAGCTCGCTTTCCGTGTCCATGGCTTCAATCAGGCCGGAAAATACGAAGATATTGCCCGCCGGACCGGCAAATGCGTTGATTGCGTCCTGCTTGATCACGTAGAAGCTGTAGTCAAAGGGCTGAGGCGGCAGCTCGGATACGATGGATTGGCCCAGATCATTGATATATTTATCAATCATGGCGTCTTCCACGATCGTGTACCGGTTCCGCACGGTTTCCAGGAACTCTTCGGCGAGTTCCTTTTCTTCTCCGATCGTCATGGCCCGGGCCGAAGGGGCCATTGCCGGGGAAACCAGGCAGATTGCCATGAAAAACGCGATACATTGTCTGGTGCGGGTCATTTTCTGAAGCATTCGGATTCCGGTTTGATCCGCGGATGAATTCTTAAATTTGCAAATAGCATTTTTTATGTTACACGTACTTTATTATGGCACATATTATCTGTATTGCAAACCAAAAGGGCGGGGTGGGCAAGACCACGACGGCCATCAACCTGGCCGCGGCCCTGGCTGCACTCGGCAGGAAAACCCTGCTCGTGGACTGCGATCCCCAGGCCAATGCTACCACCGGCCTGGGCATTGACAAAAGCCGGCTGGATAATACCCTGTATCACGGATTAATCGGCCATGCCGGGGGTTCCGATCTCATTATTGAAAGCGGGGTGCCTGACCTCTGGGTGATGCCTTCCCGGGTGGAGCTGATCGGTTTTGAAATCGAGATGATCAATGACGAGACCCGGGAGCGGCTGCTGCAGCGGCTGCTGCTGCCCTGTACCCAGGCCTATGATTATGTGCTGCTGGATTGTCCGCCTTCCTTGAGCCTTTTGACCGTAAATGCCATGACCGCGGCCCACGGCGTGTTAATCCCCCTGCAAAGCGAGTTTTACGCACTGGAAGGCTTGGGTCAGCTTTTGCAGACGGTCAAGCGGATTAAGCACCGGATGAACCCTTCCCTGAAAATCGAGGGCATCCTGCTTACCCAGTTTGACAGGCGGACCAATCTCTCCGGCCAGGTGGCCGAAGATGCACAGAAATATTTCAGCGATCTGGTATACGATACACGCATACCGCGTGCTGTTCGACTGGCCGAAGCCCCCAGTTACGGCAAACCCATTATTGCCTATGATCCGACCTCTCCGGGGGCGAGAAGCTATGACGCCCTGGCCAGGGAAATGACCCGAAAGCACGGGGCACCCGCGGCCGGCAAAGTGGAACAGACCGCCGGTTGACACGAAGTTCACGAAGAATAATAAATTGACGGTTTCGTAAAAAGCTGATTATACCGATAGGACGGTATTTTTGCAGAAAGGAAAGCGGTAAGCACCTTGGCTGATCGGCGGTGCGAAAAAGGAGTTTCCTCGCTCCAGGAGCCTCT
>CAZTHW010000133.1:0-6944 GCA_964613595.1 uncultured Desulfobacteraceae bacterium
CCCATAACTCATTACTCATAACTCATCACCCATAACTCATCACCCATAACTCATTACTCATAACTCATCACCCATCACTCATCACCCATCACTCATCACTCATCACCCATCACCCATCACTATGCCCGGACAATCTTCCCTGTGGCCGGGGTTTTTTCAATATAATCCGTAAAATCAATATATTCCGGCACCTTGTAGGTCGCCAGGGTCCGGCGGCAGAACTCCCTTAGTGCGGCTGAATCCACTTCTGCCGCGCCATTGTACAGTACCACCCTGGCGGCCACGATCTGGCCCAGACGGTCATGCTCCCGGCCGTATACGCACGATTCGGCCACCTCCGGATGCCGGTTGAGTTCGGCTTCCACTTCCCGGGGAAAGACCTTCATGCCCGCCGTGTTGATCACGTGGTTCTTCCTGCCGTACAGGTACAAGTATCCATCCGCACCAAGCCCGCCAATATCACCGGTTTCAAACCATCCGTCCGCCAGCGCGGATCTCTGGTCAATCCAGGGATCAAAATAGGCGTCAAAAAAACCGGGCCCCCGGAAAAACACCTCCCCGCATGTCATGCCGCCGCCGTTCAGATACGCCTGCGGGTTTTTGATGCGCACCTGATAATCCGGCAGAACGGGGCCCACGGAATCCGGTTTTTCCGCGGGCCGGTCCGTGTTGATGCAGACCAGCCCGATTTCGATGATCCCGTAAGCCTGTGCCAGGGGGAGCTGAAAACGATGATAAAACCGCTCGTGAATCCACCCGGCAAGCCCGCTGGCAGTGGAAATAGCCAGCCGCACGCCGGGCATCATCTGATCCGAGGTGTCGGCAGCCAGCAAGGAATACTGAAACGGCGAGGCATAGAGCAGGGTGATGTGATGCCGCCGGATGGTTTCCAGAATGGCCCGGCTCCAGATCCCGACTGACAGCACGATACCGGCCCCGCATGCCAGGTACAGCACAATCGTGGAAACAAAATGGTGGCTCATGGGAAGCGTCCACAGCACCCGATCGGCGCAGGTGATCCCGAGTGCCTTGTTCACCGCGCAAATGCGCTCATGTATCCGCCCATGGGAAAGCACCACGCCCTTGCGCGCCCCGGTGGTGCCGGATGTAAAGCGCACAAAAGCCATGTGGATCCCGGATTCAGACCGGGTCCCGCAGTACATGGACCGAAAATAAAAAGGGGTTTCCACCTTCGGGCACCTGCCTGCCTGCCAGCTATCCCCGTCGCCCTGATGATGTATGATTGCAGACAACCGCATGCGGTCGCAGACCTGCCGCACCTCGGCCTCCTTGAAATCCGCATCAATGGGGACCACCACGGCATCAAGCTTCCACAGGGCATAAGTAATGGCGATATAAGCAGTGCTGTTGACAAAACACAGGCCGACCATCTGCTGCGGCGATACGCCGAAAGCCCGGAGGTCTTCGGCAAGCGCGCAGATCATGTCATCGAGCTCCCTGTAAGAAACCGTGAGGTCTTTATCAATTATGGCCGACTTATCCGGATATCTGCCGGCCGCATCCCTGAAAAGCGCGTAGAGATTCATCAGCAATCCGCATTTTCCGGGGGTTCATCCGCACTGGCATCCTGGTGACTTTCCATAATTTCACGGACCTCGGCCATCACATGCTCAATCGGCATCCCGCCGGTGTCCTCCGGGGACAGGCGGCCCACCCACCGCACCTGTATCCGGTTTCTTACACAGGTATTAAACAAAAACCTGCCGGGCGGAAACAGCCTGTCCGTATTTGTGATACACAACACTTCAATCGGGGCATTGGCGTTTCGCGCGATTTTAAAGACACCCTTGTTAAACTCACCGATCCGTCCGGTCCGGCTGCGCGTGCCCTCGGGAAAGACAAACAGAACGCCGCCTTCTGCCAGGTAAGTACGCATATATTCGATGCGCTCCATTAAAAGCGAGGCCAGCCTGCCTTTTCTTTCCGACGGGATATAACCGGCGGCCTGAAGTACCCGCCCGAATATCGGGATATGAAAAAAATCCTTTTTCACGATAGTACTTTGCCGGGCAAAACAGGCGATCATGATCACAGGATCCAGGTAGGACCGATGGTTGGAAACCACCACGCAGGATTCAAGCCCCTGGATGCGTTTATCGATTTCCAATGTCAGGCCCGGCACCGCTTTGCGCAGCAGCCACAAAAAACCCTTGAGAAACCGGTGGTTTAATTTCTGAAAAGCAAGCCTGCGGTCTGCGGCAAATATGACGGCCGCAACATAAAAAGGTGCAAAAAAAATGACAAATCCCAGGGTAAAATAAGTCCACAGCAACAGGGTAACTGCCGTGTCCGCGAAAATCTTGAGGTATTTCGGACAAAGCGGCATGCTAGGGAGAATAGGCCTTGACAATCAGGTTGGTGTTGACGCCGCCGAAGGCAAAATTCTGAACGGCTGCGGTTTGAATCGGCGCATGGGTCAGATGCTGCACATGATTGATGGCCGCACACCTCGGATCGATGCGCTCCAGGTTGAGCGTGGGGGCGATAAATCCCTTTTCCATCATGTACAGGGTCAAAATCGTCTCAATTACCCCGCAGGAGGCCATTGTATGGCCCATGTAGCTCTTCAACGCAGTCACCCGGGGCTTATTGCCGTAAATCTGCTCAATGGCCTGGGATTCAATGACATCCCCCATTTTCGTGGCCGTGGCATGAGCGCTGACAAAGTCCACTGCTTCCGGGCCGATACCGGCGCTGTCCAGTCCAATCCGGATCGTCTGGCGGATGCCTTCAAGATTCGGCAGAATCAGGTCTCCCCCGTTGTTGTTGCACGAAAACCCGACCACCTCTCCGATAATATTTGCCCCGCGGTTTCTGGCAAACTCGTATTCCTCCAGGAGCACTGCGCCCGCTCCCTCGCCGACCACGAGGCCGTCGCGATCGGCGTCAAACGGTCGGGGTGTCAAATAAGGGCGGTCATTGTAAGCCGTGGAACAGGCCAGCAGATTATCAAACACGGCCACGGTAGTGGTGTCGTATTCATCTGCGCCACCACAGATCATGGCATCCTGCATGCCGAATTTCACCATTTCGTAGCCGTACCCGATGGACTGGCTGGAAGTGGTACATGCCGTGGAAGACGAGATGACCCGGCCGGTGATACGAAACATCTTGGTTATATTGACCGCCGTGGTGTGCACCATGGACTTCAGGTAATCCACCGCGCCGATTGTGCTGGTTTCAGAAGGATCGTCCCGGAAAAAGGTCCGGTAGATGTTTCGCTGCACCGAGGGGCTGCCGTGGGTGGAGCCGAAAGCCACGCCGAGCCTGCCCGAAGAGATAAAATCCGCATCCAGGCCGGATTTTTCAAGCAGATCCTGAACCACCCGGCAGGCATAATAGGAAACCGGCCCCATGGTTTTGCGGTACTTGCGGGCAAAATCATAAGTAATCGGGTAATCCACTGTACCGTAAACCCTGGAATGGATATAGTTGCTTAAAAGATCATCCTCCCGCAGCGGGTTGACACCGGAAACCCCGTTTTTCAGATTTTCCGAGATTGTCTCTTTTGAATCACCGATGGGGGTGATTGCGGCCTCGGAGGTTATGACGACTCTTCTATCCATTACCGATGCACAGCGTCTGTATTGGGGACATCCTGGGCGGGCATGAGTTCCAGGACATAGTCACAGATCTGGTTGACGGTCCGGATATGCAGCATGGCATCCTTCTTGGTTTCCTGATCCAGGGAAACGCCAAGAATTTTTTCAAGTTCAATTAGCAGCTCAATGGCATCAATACTGTCAAATCCGTGCTTGTCCTTCAAATCATCATCCGGCGCCGGATTGTCGATTTCAAACTGTTCCCGGAATATTTTGTATATTTCTGTTTGTAATTCCTCGCGAGTCATAATATCCTGTATTTTTAAAGATTGAAATCGGGTCCCTGCAGGCGCAGGCATTCAAACCGGTACAGCCGGATGCCGGCTGTACCGGAAATATACCCATCAATCTTTCATATTTAAGGCAAACAACCCCAATAGTCAAGACAACATTTGATCCTCACGGGATCTGCGTATTGGGATCCATACAGACGCCAACCCGTTTTCCGGCAAAAGGAGAGTCGGTCCATGAATGAAGATCCATTCGTCAAACTGGCCCGCGTACTTGACACCCTGCCCAATGGTTTTCCGCCCACGGCCGACGGCATAGAGATCCGGCTGCTCAAAAAGATCTTCAACCCGGACGAGGCGGAACTTTTCTGCCGCCTGAAGCTTTATTTCGAAACCCCGGAACAAATCAGCCAGCGGACCGGAATCCCCCTGTCCGGACTCAAGGAAAAACTGCCGGCAATGACGGATAAGGGCCAGATCTTCGGCATTGATCTGGGCGGCCTGGAATTATACCGGATGGTGCCCTGGGCCTTTGGCATCTACGAATTCCAGATGCCCCGCATGGACCGGGAGATGGCCGAAATGTGCCAGCAGTACGAAGATGCCTTCGGCCGGCAGTTTTTTGAAACCACCCCGCCGCTGATGCAGGTCATTCCCGTGGAGACAGAAATTGCCGGAAAGCACCAGGTACTGCACCATGAACGGGTCTCCCATATCATCGAAAACAGCAAGTCCTTCATGTACCTTGACTGCATCTGCAAAAAGGAAAAAGGGCTGCTGGGAAAACCGTGTGACCGGCCGGTACAGGTATGCACCGTATATGCCCCGATTGCCGGGATATTTGACAATCACCCATTCGGCACGCCCATGACCCGGCAGGAGGCCTATGACCTGTTAAAACGCACCGAGGAAGAGGGACTGGTGCATATGACATGGAACGTGCAAAACGGCCATTACTTTATCTGCAACTGCTGCGGCTGCTGCTGCGGGGTGCTTCGCGGAATTAACGAAATGGGTTTTGATGCGGCCCAGGTAGTCAATGCCCATTATTATGCGCAAATCGATCCCGATGCCTGCACCGCCTGCGGGATCTGCCAAGAGGAGCGCTGCCAGGTCCACGCCATTGAACCGGGAGAAGAAAGTTACCGGGTAATTGCGGAAAAGTGCATCGGCTGCGGCCTGTGCGTGACCACCTGCCCCACCCGGGCGATCAGCCTGGTGCGCAAGCCCGAAGACCAGATCCGGACCCCGCCGGAAGACGAGATGCAGTGGTATGAAGTACGGGCAAAAATGCGGGGGGTGGATATAAGCCGTTTTACCTGATGCCGTCAGGAGATATGAAAAGCATATGCCGCAAACCGGCCGTGATGGCTGAGGCTGATGTCGATTTCCGAAGGCACGCCCCGGATATAAACCCCGGGCGGCGACATTTGCCTGCTGACCTGATCCTGCCGGCGCCTGACCCCGACATCTGCGGCCGGCAATTTAATGCATGCGGCAACGCGCGCTGCGGCCGCTCTTCGCCCAAGGGCGGACTGCCGGTCCGGATCATGATTTTCGGCCGGGTCCGGTTGTGCAAAAAGCTTTTCCACGCCCCACACCAGGTGCCACGGGGCTTGCCGGGTCTGGCCGATGCAGTGGATGTAATCGGCCCGGATCATCACCAGGACATAAACAGGCATCTTCGGGGTTTGCACCACGCCGCGCAGGTTCTGCCCGCCAATGCCGTCCTGGAAAACCGGCTGATAACGGCGGGGTGAAGAAGAAATATCCGGCCATGACTTGGCCATTGCCTTGTATGCGGTTTCCCTGGCTGCCCACGCACTCCACAGGTATTGATCCGGGTCCGCGCTCTGCCGGCATGCGCGGTGCTCCGGGTCGGTGAGTACCCTGCGGACAAATCGCGCATCCCGGCTTTTGCCAGCCGCGTCCACTGCCCTGCGGTCCACAATGTCATTGCCCACGTGCAGCGAAATACCTTTTCTCCATTCCGGCAAGCTGTTCAATGATCTGGCGGGCGCAGTCCCGGTGCGCCCGAAGTCCCTTTAATCTCGTATGGGGCCGGCATTGTTCCACCATCATGGTGAATTTTTCCCCGAACCGCGGAAAATCGCTGTAGGTGGTCTGGCCGTCGCCTCTCAGGTAAATGCACATCACCCGTACATTTTCAATGTTGCAGACCCACCTGCCCACATTATACGTAAAATCCCGGGTATTGACCCGCCCGGTGCGTGAACGGGTGCCCTCTGGAAAAATCATCAGGTTCTCCCCGGTCTCCAGCAGCCGGACGCATTTTTCCAGGCTCTGCCGGACCACATCACGGTCCCCGCCCCGGGTCACCGGAATGCACTTGGTCAGGTAGCACAGTCCGCCCACCACCAGGTTCCGGTTAAAATTCATGGCCTCGGGCATGTTCCACGGCACCAGGTGAAAGTGAATCATGTACCGGTAAGCCGGGAACATGGCATAGGCCAGTATAAACGAATCAATCAAGGTCAGGTGATTGGCGCAGATCAGCCACGGACCGCTGTGCCGCCGCATCAGTGGATCGATCTGCCGCCGGATTTTTTTCAAGTCCCGGATCCGGTAGCCGGCCAGCTTGATGGCAATAAAAAGCAGGGGCGCGGTAAACAATACCGCCAGGCGGCCCATGGTCTCCTGAAAATCCAGTGACTGTTTAATCGGATCGTCCATGGATTATTTTACAGCCTGATCCGTTCCCACCTTGCCGGCAATGTAATTGACCGCATCCCCGATGGTAAGGATGTTGTCTGCGTCATCGTCTTCGATTTCCACATCAAAGGTGTCCTCAAAGGCAATGATGATATCCACCAATCTTGCGGAATTCACCTTGAGGTCCTCGAGTATGGAGGTCTCCATGTTGACATTTTCCAGCCTGGACGGATCCTTGACATAGTCCTTGATAATCCCGACGACCTCGTTGAAAATCTGCTGTTTCTCCATTTTTATTACCTCCTTGCCAAGCATTTTATCTTTGTTTGATATTGATTGTTTGCTTCCATTGCTCATACCCCAGACCACCGGCCCCCGACCACCGACTACTGACCACCGACCACTGACCACTGACCAC
>CAZTHW010000134.1:0-6912 GCA_964613595.1 uncultured Desulfobacteraceae bacterium
CGATCACCTCGGATTCCGAGGGAATGGGCTCGTAGTCGATGTGGGTGTAGCATTCCGCTTCACCGCAGCCGGCAAGGATCTGCTCAACCACGTCAGTGAGTTTCCGACGGTAATCGGAATATTCCCGGACCTCTTCGCGGCAGGTGGCATGGTCGTGCGTGGGCTCTGTTGCCATCGGAAAACCTCGTTTCTGTACATTTACTGCAGGTTGCAGGAAGCGCCCTTCCAAAACGGGGACATCCGGCGCAGGCGCTCAATGATGGGCGGCAGTTCACGAATCACGAAATCGACTTCCTGCTCGGTGGTGTACATGCTCAAACTCAGCCGGACCGATCCGTGCGCGGCTGTAAACGGCACGCCCATGGCCCGCAGCACGTGCGAGGGCTCCAGGGTGCCCGAGGTACAGGCCGAGCCGGAGGATGCGCATATGCCGAGCTGATCCATCATGAGCAGGATCGCCTCGCCTTCCACGTATTCAAAGCTCACGCTCACCGTGTTGGGCAGCCGCATGTTCGGATCCCCGTTTAACAGGGTGTTTGAAATGTTTTCCAGGATGCCGGCCTCGAGCTTGTCCCGCAGGCCCCGGACATGGCCCGTACCGTCTTGCAGATGCGCAGCCGCCAGTTCCGCGGCCCGGCCCAAGCCGATGATGGAAGCCACGTTTTCCGTGCCCCCGCGGCGCCCCTTTTCCTGGTGCCCGCCGATCAAAAACGGCGAAAACTTGGTCCCCTTTTTCACGTACAGGGCGGCCACGCCCTTGGGGGCATGGATCTTGTGCCCGGAAAGCGAAAGCATGTTCACCGGAGAGGCCTTGACATCCACGGGCACCTTGCCCGCGGCCTGCACGGCGTCCGTGTGAAAAACAATGCCGCGCTCCGCGGTCGCCCGGGCGATCTGTTCGACCGGGAAAATCACGCCGCTTTCATTGTTGGCCCACATCACGCTGACAATGGCCGTATCATCGGTGAGACTGTCATAGAGAAAATCGAGATCCAGGCGCCCCTCGCGGTCCACCGGCACCCACGAGACCCGGTAGCCGGTTTTCTCCAGGTGCTCGCACAGGTTCTTGACCGCCGGGTGCTCCACCCGGGTGGTGACGATATGCCTTTTCTGCGGGTTTGCCTTGAGCGCGGCCCAGATGGCCGTGCTGTCGCTCTCGGTGCCGCAGGAGGTGAAAATGATTTCATCCGGGTTCGCGTTGATCAGGGCGGCGGTTTTTTCCCGGGCCTCGGCGATTTTTCTGCCCACCGTGCCGCCGAAAGTGTGCATGGAAGACGGGTTGCCGTAATACTCGGAGAAAAAGGGCGTCATTGCCTCGACCACTTCCGGTGCAACCCGGGTGGTTGCGTTGTTGTCCATGTATATCATTCGGCTCATTGCCGGACCTCCTCGACCCGGAGCTCGGGGGTGACAAGCTCCCGGAGCTTTTCCTCCACGTAGTTCTTCAGGGTCAGTTCCGAGGCGGAACAGTTGGCACAGGTGCCGATGAGCTTGACATATACCGTGCCGCCGTCAACATCCACCAGCTCGATATCTCCGCCGTCCTTTCTGAGCGCCGGCTTGATCTCGCGCTCCAGGGTTTCCTCCACCAGTTTGATTTTCTGGATGTTTGTCAGTTTTCGCGGGCCGGGTGCCGCATCACCGGTTTGCTGATGCACCCTGCGGATGATGCCTTCGATATCCTGATGACAGTTTTCACACCCGCCGCCTGCCTTGATGTAGCTGGTCACGTCCTCGACCGAGCGCAGCCCGTTTTCCCGCACCGTGTCCTCGATCTGTTTGTCTGTGACACCGAAGCATTCGCAGACCAGGTTGCCTTCGGGCGCAGCCTCGGTTTCGCCCCGGTAGTTCAATATCGCCTTTTTCAGGGCATCGCGGCCCAGCACGGAGCAGTGCATCTTTTCCTTGGGCAGACCACCCAGGTAGGCGGCGATGTCATCATTGGTCAATTCTTCTGCCTCGGCCAGGCTCTTTCCCTTGAGAAGCTCGGTGAGCGCGGACGAGGAGGCAATTGCGCTGGCGCATCCAAAGGTCTGGAATTTCACGTCCGCAATGTTTCCGTTTTCATCGAGCTTAAAGGCCAGCTTGAGCGCATCCCCGCAGGCCATGGACCCCACCTCGCCCACGCCGTCGGCGTCTTCGAGCTCGCCCACGTTGCGCGGGTTTAAAAAATGTTCCTTTACCTTGTCCGTATATTCCCACATGGCGTTCTCCGTTTGTTTTCATGGCTGTCATGATAAACGCATCCAGCACCCTTCGGCCCGAGATTTCCCACTGCTGCGGTTAGACCCCATCATAACCACTGGCGGCAAAATATCAATAGTTTTTCCGCCCGGGCAAACCGGTCGGCACGGATCACGCGATCAGCCGGCGGCTGCGCAGAAGCGGGCGGGGATCGATCAGGTGGCGGCGGAACCACCCCTGCCCCTGGCCGATGCCGCCGGCAAGCGAAAGGAGTTCGGAGAAATGAAGCACCGGGATTTTTCCTTGCTGGCTCCGGATCTCCAGGTTCAGATGGCACATGGCGCAGGCCGTAACAATGCATTCCGCACCGGCTTTTTCAGCGCCGTCCATGATGGTCTTCACGCTTCTTGCAGACACCAGCGGCCGGGACACGGACAGGAAGGTCCCGCAGCAGCGGGCCTTGTGCGCCCATTGCACCGGATCGGCGCCCAGCGAGGAAAGGACTTTTTCCATGAGCCCGCTGAAGGTGGGTTCACGGCGCATCTTCGGCGGACGCATGAGCATGCAGCCGTAATAAGGGGCAAACCTGAGGCCCTTGAGACTTTCTTTGTTCTTTTCAAAGGCCCCGGAATCGGCCACCCGGGCAAGCATATCGAAAAAATTGATAATCTGCAAATCCGGGTTGAACGCCCGGCCCCACATGCGGCCGAACTCCTTTTGGGCTTCCGGGTCTGCGGCGATATCCATGTGCGTGCTTTTCAGGCGCAGGTAACAGCTCGGGCATGCCACCAGCAGGGGGCGATCCGGCGGCGCCAGTGCCAGGTTCCGGGCCGGCAGATGATGCGCCAGCTCTGAATCTATGCTGTGGGCCGAAGACGAACCGCAGCAGTTCCAGTCCTTCAGCTCCTCAAGCGACACTGAGTGCTGCTGGCAGAAGCTTAACATGGACCGGTTGTTTTCCTTTGCAGAGGTGGCAAGGGAGCACCCCGGAAAATAGGAATACGTCATTTCGTTATCGTGATTCATGGCCACGCCTTTTTCTCCAGAACATCCGCCGGATTGCGTTTATGTGGTGCACTTTCGACGGCCGGAGATCCAGCTTACGCTTTGAAAACATGCGCAACCCCACGTTCATGTCCTCCAGGAATCTCCGGGTGGTGAGCTTGTAGCGCATCATGATCTCCAGCTTGTGGGCCCGGCCGTAGCGATAAATGGAGTTGATCACTTCCTTGTGAAAATTCAGGGTATCGGGCTCGGCAACGGCGAACTTCTCCTCCATGGCCGTCTGCCGCAGTGCGTCCATGACCGCTGCCATGTCAATAGCCGTAGGGCATTCCATGGAACAGGTATGACAGCCCACGCAAAGCCAGATGGCCGAACATGAGAGCACCTCCTTTTTCATACCCAACTGCACCAGGCGGATCACCTGGTTGGGCAGATAATCCATGGCATCGGAAAACGGACATCCGGAAGAACAGCACTTGCACTGCCAGCACAGGCCCGTATTGACCCCGGAACGGGAAATAACTTGCTGTGTAAAACCTTTGTTGTCCGCATCCGGCCGGATCACCGGCTGATTCATTTTAACCGCCGCCTCCATCATACAGACTTTCCCATCATATCGGCGGGGCAATCGTGACCAGCACCCGCATGTCGGTTTCGGCCCGGATGCCGTGGGGCTCGCTGATATCCGAAATCAACACGTCTCCCGGGCCAGCCGGCATACCCTGATCTTCGGCGCCCAGGAACTCGCCTGTGCCTTCGAGCACAGTAATGCTCAACTGCCCCTCGATGTCGTGGGAATGCACGGGCAGTTCCTGTCCGGGCCTGAAATTGAAATTGATCACCTTGAAATACGGCGAATCATGCACCAGAAACTTTTTCAGCCCCTTTTCGGAAAAATCGTTTTCCTTGAATACTTCGATTTTTTTCAGCATCTGAACCTTCCTTTACAGCCTGCTTTTCGACCACGAAGAACACGAAGTCCACGAAGGAAAAAATATTGCATTTTTCATCCGCCGCGTGCTTCGTGTGCTTCGTGGTCAGTATCATGCATTCAAAATATCCCGGGTTGCGTCAAATAATGCGTTTATCCCAGGATCGCGCCCAGGTCCTCATCCGGAGTGCTGATGGGCTTGATGCCGAACTTGTCCACCAGGACGTTCAGTACGTTGGGCGAAATAAACGCCGGCAGGCTCGGGCCGAGCCTGATGTCTTTTATGCCCAGGTACAGAAGTGTCAGCAGAATCGCCACCGCCTTTTGCTCGTACCAGGAGCATATAATGGAAAGCGGCAGATCGTTTACACCGCAATCAAAAGCATCAGCCAGCGCAGAGGCGATCTTTACGGCGGAGTAGGCGTCATTGCACTGGCCGAGATCCAGAAGTCTGGGGATGTCTCCAATGGCACCCAGGTCTTTGTCAAAAAACCGGAATTTGCCGCAGGCAAATGTCAATACCACGGTGTCTTGCGGCGCCTTTTCCACGAACTCGGTATAATAATTTCTGCCGGGCTTGGCCCCGTCGCATCCGGCCACCACGAAGAAATGCCGGATGTCCTTGTTTTTCACGCCCTCGATGACCTTGTCTGCCACGCCCAGCACCGCGTTGTGACCGAATCCCACCATGACCGAACCGCGGTCAATGTCGGATTCATATCCAGGCAGCGCCAGCGCCTTTTCAATGGCCGGGGTAAAATCCTTGTCGGCAATATGGGTCACTCCGGGCCAGCCCGCCAACCCGGTGGTAAAGATGTTGTCCTGGTAGACCTCCTGGGGCTTCTGGATGCAGTTTGTGGTCATGACAATACTGCCCGGAAACTCGGCGAATTCCTTTTTCTGATTCTGCCAGGCCGTGCCGTAATGGCCGTAGAAATGCGGATATTTCTTGAGTTCCGGATAGCCGTGGCAGGGCAGCATCTCGCCGTGGGTATAAACGTTGACGCCCTTGCCCTCGGTCTGCTTTAAGATCTGCTCCAGGTCCTTTAAATCATGACCCGAAACCAGCAGTGCCTTGCCCTGCTTGGCGCCCAGGGGCACCGCGGTGGGCTCCGGATTGCCGTAAGTGCCGGTATTGGCCTCATCCAGCAATTCCATGGTGCGCAGGTTGACCTCGCCGCACTTGAGCACCAGGTTGGTCAGGTCATCGCCACTCAGCGTATCATCCAGGGTGGCGGCCAGGCCCTCGTATATAAAATCGAAAATCTTGTCATCGGTCTTGCCCAGGATGGCCGCGTGATCGGCATAGGCGGCAATGCCCTTGATGCCGTAGGTCAGTGTCTCTTTTAGGGAGAAAATATCCTGCGCTTCTTTGGTCTTGTCCGCCTCGGGCCCGAACTGTTCCCCCTGAGCCACGAGTTGTTCTTTTGTGTCAGCCGGGGCAAACGTGGCCGGCCCGCTGGTGTAATCCGTCCACCCGCCTGCGGCTTCCACTTTCTTCTTGAGCGCTTCGCGGTGGTCCACGCATTTGTGGATGAGTTCAACAAACCGGTCCGGATCGAAATCCACGTTGGTCAGCGTGGAAAACATGGCCTCGCATGCAAAGTGGTCGATTTTGCCGTCCTTTACGCCGACCTTGCGCCCCTCGTTTGCCACCTGGGCCAGGCCCTTTACCGCGTAAATCAGCACATCCTGCAATTCAGCCACATCGGGCTGCTTGCCGCAAACGCCGATCTTGGTGCAACCCTCGCCTTTTGCCGTCTGTTCGCATTGAAAACAAAACATGGAATCCTCCTTGGATCTTTAGTTAAAGGTTTTTCTGTCGGTTTTTTGCAAAAACGCTTTTCTCGATGTTTCAGCTTTGTTTTAACCCGGCGGGAAACTGCAGACCTTGACTTAGGTCAAAACACGGAAAGAAAATCAAAAAAAAGCCCCGCTTCATCTTATTGGTAAAGATAAAACGGGACTTGCGCTTATGCAAAAAATTGCAGCGTGCAGCCGGCGGGGGCTACTGGTCCTGATTTCCGAATATCTCCTCGGGCCGCTTTGTGCTGCCGGTGGCATTGGGAAAATCCGGAGCCTTGTGGGCCTTTTCACCTGTTTCAATGAGATGCCGGGCCTCTTTCATGAAGTCGTTATAACGATGTTTGACCTCGTAGAACCCGTGCCACCAGGTATAGTCCGGGGCCATCATGGCCGCGCCCATGCGGGCCCGGCGGCCCTCGTGATGCCACAATTCGTAGAACTCGACCTCCAGCTTTTCATCAAACATCTTTGAATCGTCAAGCAGTTCCTTTTCATAAAGCTCGTTATAAATTTCCCTGGCCGGCTTGAAATAGACCTCGTTGTATTCTTCCACCACCTGATCATAAGTGTCGTAATGGTCATCCACCCAGTTGTCCCCGTGGCACTGCAGGCAGATCTCCTTCATTTTCTTGCGCTCCACCTCCCAGTTGGTCTTGGCCGGAAACGGCTTGAAGTCAGATGGCCGTATGGTCAACGGCGCCTGGATCTCCCAGGAAATCCGCTCGGTAACATCATGGGTGGTTCGGGTGGTGCCGGCCCCGGACATGTGGCACGATGCGCACGTGGGCGCCCTGTAGTCCACTCCGGGCGACCATGTCCCGGGAGCGGCGTCCCAGTTGTACTCGTCTCCGAATGCATCATAAATGGCACCGTGCTTGGACTCGGTATAGATCTCGGTCTGGGGGTGGTCCGGGCCCAGGTGGCACTGGCCGCAGGCCTGCGGCTTTCGGGCCTCCATCACGGAAAAACGATGCCGGGTGTGGCAG
>CAZTHW010000135.1:0-6858 GCA_964613595.1 uncultured Desulfobacteraceae bacterium
GCCATGCAGTACTACAACCCGGAGATCCACCGGGCGGCTTTTGCCCTGCCTGCGTTTGTCAGCCGGGGCCTTTCCGGTCTGATCGACCCGGTGCCCCTGTAAACCCATATCCGCGACCCGAACCGGCACGGAGGAAAGCATGAGCAAAAATATCGTAAACAAAATCGACGACCTGGTCAAAGTCAACACGGTTTTAATCAGTGTCTCGGACAAGACCGGGCTGGAGGATTTCGTGCCCGGGATAGTCAGGCACAACCCGAAAATCCGGATCCTGTCCACTGGCGGCACTTACAGGCAAATCGAGAAAATCCTGGGCAAAAAGGCGGAAAAGGTGCTCACCCCGGTATCGGAGTACACCGGCCAGCCCGAGACCCAGGGAGGCCTGGTAAAGACCCTGGATTTTAAAATCTATCTCGGCCTGCTCACAGAATCCCACAACCCGGAGCACCAAAAGGACTTGAAGCGCACCGACGCCGTACCCATAGACATGGTGGTGGTAAACCTCTACCCGTTCCAGCAGACAATCGAATCCGCGGATGTCACCCCGGAAAAGGCCCGGGGCAATATTGATATCGGCGGGCCCTGCATGATCCGGGCGGCTGCCAAGAACTTCATCCGCGTGGCATCCGTGGTGGACCCGGCCGATTATCCCATGCTGCTCGAGGAACTCGGATCCGTGGAGAGCATGACCTCGCTGGAAACCCGGGTGAAACTGGCCAAAAAAGCGTTTTTCCACACGGCTGCCTATGACCAGGCCATTGCCAATTACCTGCGCGAAACCTCGTTTACTCAAATCCAGCAGGCGTACGAAGAAATTCTGTAAAAAAATCAGAACCTGATTACACCACGAAGATCACGAAGAACGCGAAGATTTGTCAGAATATCATTTAAAACTTCGTGTGCTTCGTGCACTTCGTGGTAAAGCAGCTTTTCGATCAAAACCCATACTATAGGGAGCAACCCGAAATGGCCGACGATCTCAAGAAAATGTACAAGACCATCATGGACGATCATTTTCCGCCGCGCATGGAAATCGCGTTTGTGGATGATGATTCCCGCCAGACCCTGTTTTACGAAAAGGTGGACTGGGTGATTGAAGGGGTGCGCAAAGGCCTTCGCTACGGGGAAAACCCGGGCCAGGAAGCCGCCATTTACAGGCTGGTCAACGGCAACCTGGTGCTTGGAGACACCCGGAGCCTTGCGCCGGGCAAACACCTGGCCTCGGATTCCGAGCTGCTGCAGTCCGGCAAGCATCCGGGCAAGACCAATCTTACGGATGCGGACAACGCCTTGAACATTCTCCGGTATTTTACAGACACCCCGTGCGCTATAATCGTCAAGCACAACAACCCCTGCGGTGCGGCCGTATCAGACACCCTGGCCGATGCTTATGAAAAAGCCTACATGGCCGACCGGGTGGCGGCATTCGGCGGGTGCATCGCGGTTAACCGGCCGCTGGACAAAACCACTGCCGAAGCCGTGGCCCGGCAGTACGCGGAAGTCATCGTGGCCCCGGAATACGAGCCTGGCGTGCTGGAAATCCTTGCACAGCGCAAGAATCTGCGCGTGATCAAAATCGGCAACATCGAGCGTCTTCAGACTTATGTGGGCGAGCGCGTGGTGGAATTCAAAAGCTTGATGGACGGCGGCATTATCACCCAGTGGTCGTTTGTACCCGAAGCCCGAAATGATGAAGATTTCAAGCTCGCAGAATGCCAATACAAGGGCGAAACCTACCGGATCCAGCGGCCGCCCACCGCCGGTGAAATGGCAGATATCCGGTTCGGCTGGCTGCTGGAATCCGGCGTGACCTCCAATTCGGTGCTCTTTGTGAAAAACGGGGTATCAGTGGGCATCGGCACCGGAGAACAGGACCGGGTGGGCGTGGCTGAAATCGCACGTGACAAGGCCTACCGGAAGCTGGCCGACCGCTTCTGCTTCGAGCAGTTCCGGGTTCCGTACAACGATCTCCGGGATCAGGAACAGAAAGCCGAGATTGACCGGCAGGTCCAGGCGCAAAACGGCGGCCTCATCGGTGCGACCATGGTCAGTGACGCGTTTTTCCCGTTTCGCGACGGCGTGGACGTGGGATTGCGCGAAGGCGTCACCGCAGTGGTCCACCCGGGCGGATCGTTAAACGATTACCAGTCCATTGAGGCATGCAACGAGTACAACGCCACCATGGTGCTTACCGGCCAGCGCTCATTTAAGCACTAGCGGTTACATGCATCGGGACAGATTTCAAATCTGTCCCCAAAAACAACAAAAATAAATCTGCCAGTCTGGCAAAAAGCTGTTTCTCCCGCCAGGGCGGTGTTCTTGCAGAAAGTAAATCCGCAAGCACCTTGGCTGATCGGCGGCGCGAAAAAGGCGTTTCCTCGCTCCAGGAGCCTCTTCGAGCCTCAAATTCCGCTCGGAAACCCGCTTTTCCGCACCGCCGTCAGGGCAATAGAGTGCAATTTCATAAAAACGCAAAAAAAAGATTTCCCTGGAAGGCAACTTTTAGATGGCAAAGTAAAAAGTTCAAGATCAAGGCGCGCAAATATCGAGGAATGCAGCGTACTTTACCGTACGTGAAATTCCGAAGATATGCAGCGCAACGCAGATATTGGACTTTTTACGAAGCCATCCCCGTTTTTCAGTCCTCGGACTCGGGCTCGTTCCAGTCGCAGGTGAAGGCCAGTTCATCGATCCGGGTCCGGTCCCAGAGGCGCACCCGGGTGCAGTATGCGGCCCGGCCGATCAAGTGCGCGGCCACCGGCGCCGTGATCAGCAGAAATAAAATGGCGGCAAAAGCCCGTAGCGTGGTGCTCAGCTCCACATAAAAACAGGCCAGGGACAAAAACATCAGCCCCGCGCCCAGCGCCCCGGCCTTGGTGGCCGCATGCATCCGGATGATGGTATCGGGCAGGCGCAGCATGCCCACTGCGGCCACAAAACAAAACACCCCGCCTGCCAGCATCAATACAGCGCTCAACACGGCCATCATGAGCTTTCCTCCGCATCCCGGTTTTCACTGCCGCCCCGCTCTTTTGCCAGGCGCTCCCGGAACCGGGCCAGGGCCACGGTTCCCAGAAAAGCGATCAGCGCATAGGCAATGGCCACATCCAGAAAGGCCTTCTGCCCGGTGTAAACGCACAAGACTGCCAGGTAGGCCACGATCAGTACGGAGATCAGGTCCAGGGCCACGATCCGGTCTGCCTGGTCCGGGCCGATAAACAGCCGGACAAACGCGATCAGGATCGCCAGGGTCAAAAGCACCAGGGTGATCTGTGCCGCGATCTGCACAAGTTGATCTTCCATGCCCATTATCTGAGCGCCTCCAACACGCGTTTTTCAATTTTTTCCTTGATCTGTGCCCGCGCGGTCTCCACATCATCCACAAACATCACGTGCACATAAAGCATTGTGCGGTCCTCGGAAACATCCAGGCTCAGCGTACCCGGGGTCAGAGAGACCATGTTGGCCACGAGCATGATTTCAAAATCCGTGCGGGCATCCAGCGGCACCCCGATCACCGCGGGTCTGCTGAAATGGGTGGGCGTGATCACGTCCCACAGCACCCGGAAATTGGAAACCAGCAGTTCCCATACAAACGTGGCCGCCAGCCTGAGAATCCGGATAACGCGCACGAAATACCCGGTCGGCCCGTACAGGGGACGGGTGACCCACAATGCCGCATACCCGATCACAAAGCCGGCCAGAAACCCGCTCAGGTTGAGCTGTCCCATGATCACGGAAAACCCCGCAGCCAGCATGAGATTTAATATAAACAGGTTGCTCATCTGCCCCCCAGTACGGCATTAACGTAAATCTCGGGATGCGTTAGTTCGTGGGCCGCCTGCTCGGCAATTGCCAGAAACGGCCCCGGCACCAGGCCGATGATCAGGGTGAGGATGGCCAGCACGGATACCGGCAGCAGCATCCAGACATCCGGCCGCCCTTTTTCCGCCAAATCCCCGGATGGCTCCGGCTTCCAGAAGGCCTCCCCCCAGATCTTGGTCATGGAATAGGCGGTCAGCAGCCCCACGATCACCGCGGCCCCGGCCGCGACATAGGCACCGATTTCCAGACCGGCGCGCACCAGGATCAGCTTGGCCCAGAACCCGGAAAGCGGCGGGAACCCGGCCAGGGAAAAAGCCGGGATAAAAAACAGCAACGCCACGAACTTGTGGCTGTGATACAGGCCGCCTGATTTTTTAAGTTCAAATGACCCGGTGATCCGGGCAGATACCCCGGAAATCAGAAACAGGTTGGCCTTGACGATCATGTGGTGCATCAGGTAAAAGACCGATCCGGCCAGGGCCAGGGGAGTAAACAGGGCCAGACCCAGGACCATGTAGCCCACCTGGCTGATAATGTGAAACGAGAGAATCCGCCGGAATTCGTTATATGCCGCAGCCCCCAGCACGCCGACGACCATGGTGGCCACGGCCGCTGCCAGCAGAATCCCGTGCGTATAGGCGATGTTAAAGAGAAACACCAGGGAAAACAGGCGGATCATGGCATACACGCCGACCTTGGTCAAAAGGCCGGCAAGAATGGCGGAAACCGCCACCGGCGGGGTGTGATAAGATACCGGCAGCCAGAAAAACAGCGGAAACATGCCCGCCTTGATCCCGAATGCGGTCATGAAGATGGCTGCTGCTGCGGTGAGCAGGGACTGGTTGTCCACCTTTTGTACGGCCAGGTGCAGATCCGCAAGATTCAGGGTGCCGGTCATGCCGTAGAGCAGCCCGATGCCGGTAATAAACAGCAGCGTGGAAAAAAGGTTGATCATCACGTATTTCACCCCGCCGTCGAACTGCTGCTTTTCCCGGCCCAGCACCAGCAGCCCGAAGGATGCCATGAGCATGACCTCGAACCACACGTAGAGGTTGAACAAATCCCCGGTTAAAAACGCCCCGCTCACGCCGCCCAGGAGGATATGCAGCAGGGGGTGATAACCGGCCGCCAGCAGGTCGGATTTGATTTCGGCCCGGGAATAGACCGTTACCGAAAGCCCCAGGATCGCCGTGACCATCACCATCACCGCGCTCAGGTGATCGGCTGCCAGGGTGATCCCAAACGGCGCCGGCCAGTTGCCCACCTGCATGGTCTGCATGCCGCTCCTGCATACCTGCACAAACAGCATCGCACAGGCCGCAAAATGCAGGAACGCGCCCAAAATGGCAAGCCGGTGCTGTCTGGCGGAATTTCCCTTAAACCCCAGGCTGACCGCGGCCGCGGCAAACGGAATAATAACTGGCAAGACCAGGATCGTGCTCATTCCGGGCCCTCCCCCGCCACCGATTCCGAGGCATCAGGTTTTTCCCGGGACGTTGCCCCGGCGTCCGGACAGCTTCCCCCCGGTTCTGCAATCCGCATGGTTTCCGTGTCCACAGTGCCAAGAGACTGGTATGTCCGGTAAAACAGGATGAACACGAATGTTAAAAGCGCAAACCCAATGACAATGGCGGTCAATATCAATGCCTGGGGCAGTGCATTTGCCAGTTTTTGTACCGGTACTGCGGCATCCGCCCCGATCAGCGGCGGACGGGTTTCGGCAAGCCGACCTGAGACGAATATCAGGAGGTTGACGGCATTGGTGGCCAGCACCAGGCCGAAGATAAACCGGATGAGGTTACCCGAGAGCATCAGGTATATGCTTGCGGCAGCAATAATGCCGCACATGAATGCCAGCGCGGTTTCCATGTCAGTTTTCTTCCAGTGCGAGAATCAGGGTCAGAATCGTCCCCAGCACAATGGCAAACACGCCGATGTCAAAAAAAAGCGGCGTGCCCACCACGATTTCCCTGCTGTTGATTTCGGCAATGGTCCACCACAGGCCGGTTAAAAAGGGCTTTCCGGCAAGCATGCCGATCAGGCCGGAAACCAGGGCCAGGACCATTCCGAAAACAATCAGCCCGCGGGGATCAATCCGTATGGCCCGGCGCACCGACTCGCTGCCCTCGGCCATGATATATAAGGCAAATCCGGTACCTGCCACCAGCGCACCGGCAAACCCCCCGCCCGGGGCGTTATGCCCCCGCAGCAACAGGTACACCGAAAAAACCAGGATCATGCTCACCAGCAGGCGCGTGGCCGTGCGCAGAATCAATGACGGAATCATAATCTCTCCCGGCGCTTTTGAATCAATGCATAACCGGCCAGGCCGGCGGTTGCCACCACGATGATCTCCCCGAGGGTGTCCATGCTTCGAAAATCCACCAGGATCACGTTGACGATATTGCGGCCGTGGGCGGCCAGGTAACTATTGTTTTCAAAAAAATCTGTTACGGAGCGGTCCAGCGGAGTGGACAGCACCGTGAGGATCAGGGTGGTCATGACTACGCCCATGCCAACTGCCAGAACCCCGTCAAACAGCTTCTTTCTCCTGGTTGTTTTCCTGCCGGGGCCCAATCCGGGCAGGTGCAGCAGGATAATGGAGACGATGATCACGGTAAGGGTTTCCACCAGCAGCTGGGTCAAGGCCAGGTCCGGAGCCCCGTAGCTCAGAAAAACCATGGCAATTCCCGCGCCCACCACGCCCAGGGCACAAATGGCCAGCAGCACGGAACGGGTGATCACCACGGCACCCGCGGCCGCCAAAATGACCAGGATCAGCAGCCATTCTCTTAAGGCCAGACCCGGCACCCCGATTTCCGGCAGGGCCTGCATGCCGTGTACATAGCTGTACCCTGTGAGCAGAACAAAAGTGCCGGCAACGATATAAAAATACCGGTGCAGAGATCCGTTTTGCAGCACCCGGGTCTGGGCCCGGCCGAGGGCGGCCACCGCGGCCACGGCCGCGTCATATACCCGGGAGGCATCCAGGGAGATTATTTCGTATACCCGGCATACCCCGTAATTGACCCG
>CAZTHW010000136.1:0-6852 GCA_964613595.1 uncultured Desulfobacteraceae bacterium
AAATTTTTACACGGATTAATATTTTAAATTTTTTTAAGGAATTAAGTCATTTTCAAGTGTTAAAATCTGAAACCCTCCGGGATTTTCAATTTAGGTTATAAGCGATCCGAAATCGAGTACAACTGGTGTTTCAGTTCCGGCAGGGTGCTCTGGATGTCAAAGCCTGCGGCGCTGCGATGTCCCCCGCCGCCGAAGACCGCGGCGAAGTTGGCCACATCCACCGAACCGTCGGATCTCAGGCTTACGTGGTATGCGCTGCCGTTTTTCGACCGTATCCGTCTGCCGCTGGCCCTTTCGTAAAGCAGGGCCGCGACCTTGACATTCTCGATGCGCCGGGCGTAGTTGATCAGGCCGTTGACATCCGTGATCGAGGTTCCCGTAGCATGGAGCATGTTCTGGGTCAATGTCATAATTGAAAGCTTGCCGTTTTCCGAGACCTCGATGGTGTCAAAAAGCATGTTCAGCAGTTTGACCCGTCTGAGGGATATGGTTTCATACACGTGATGGGCCACCTTGTGCGGATCCGCCCCCTGGCAGACCATTTCGTGGCAGATTTTAAAGGCTTCCTTCGTGGTATTGGAAAACCGGAATGAACCCGTATCCGCCATGATGCCGGTATAAATGGCATAGGCCACGGCCGTTGTAATCGGGATGTCCATGGCCGAAATCAGCCGGTACACCAGCTCCGTGGTCGCCGAAGCCCCGGGATCAATGAGCTGGTAATTGCCGAAGCGGATGTTGGTCAGGTGGTGATCAATATTAATGATTGTCGGAATCCGGCTGATGGATTCTGCTGCATCGCCCACGCGCTGCAGATCCGAGCAGTCCAGGATCACGGCAGTATCATATGCGGCCATATCACCGGCTTCGTTCTTGATGCGGTGAATCGAGGGCAGAAAGTTGTATACCGCCGGCAGCACGCTTTCGTTGTATAATTGGACCTTTTTTTTGACCTCTTCCAGCGCCAGGCCGAGGCTCAGCAGGGAGCCGACGGCATCGCCGTCCGGATGGATATGTGTGGCCAGTAGTATTTGTTTACTCTTTGTCAGTTGTTGAATGATCTGATTCATTTTCTTCATGCAGGCGCTTGATCACACGTTCAATATGCATTCCGTATTCGATGGACTCGTCGTAGAAGAATCTCAGATCCGGCATATAGCGAAGTTCCAGGCTCTGGGCAAGGGTGTGCTTGATATAGCCGTGGGCCTTTCGAAAGCCTGCGGCCGCCTCCTCGCGGCTTGAAAAGTGACCGGAGGTGACAAAATAAATCCTTGCCAGCTTCAGGTCCCCTGTCATTTTTACCCCTGTGATGGAAACCGAGCTCAGACGCGGATCCTTGATGGATCTTTGCAGAATTTCCGAAAGGGTTTGCTGGATTAACCCGCCGACCCTTTCTGCGCGATCATATGGTTTCATATGTTGATGATCTCCGTTTCCGTATCAATGATCTCCGCAAGGGCCATCCGGTAAATAAACTCGAAGAGTTTGTCGATCTGCGAATTGATGGTCCGGCGGTCGTTTCCGACCAGGGCGAAACCGATCTTGGCCCGCTGATGGATATCATTGAAATCAACCTCGGCAACAGCGGCGTTAAAGCCGTTTTTGCTCCGGGAGACAATCGACTTGATGATTTTGCGTTTTTCCTTGAGTCCGTGGCACTCATCGAGCCGCAGCGTGACGGTGCCGAAACCAATGACCATGGCGACTTATTCAATTACCGGTTTGATTTCCTCGAGGTAATAGCACTCGATGATATCGCCGATCTTGATATCGTTGAATCTCTCGATGCCCATACCGCATTCGTAATTGTGCGTGACTTCGCGGACATCGTCCTTGTAGCGCTTCAGCGAGGCGAGTTTGCCCTCGTGCACCACGATGCCCTCCCGGATGAGGCGGATGGGCTGTCCGCGCTGAATCTTGCCTTCAAGCACCATGCATCCGGCAACCGTCCCCATGCTCGGCACGGAAAACACCTGGCGGACTTCGGCCCGGCCCAGCACGCGCTCCTCGTAGGTCGAAGACATCATGCCCACCATGGCGTCCTTGATATCCCGGATCGCGTTGTAAATCACGTTGTAATAGCGGATATCCACGCTTTCTTCCTCAGCCAGGTGGGATACCTTGGCCGAGGGCCGCACGTTAAACCCGAGAATGATGGCGTTTGAGACCGCAGCCAGGGAAACATCGGATTCGTGGATGGCCCCGGCGGCCGAATGCACGACGTTGACCTTGACCTCGTCTGTGGAAAGCTTGGTCAGCGAATCCTTCAGCGCTTCGATCGAACCCTGCACGTCGGCCTTGATAATCAGGTTCAGGTCCCGGACCTCGCCTTCCTGCATTTTCTCGTACAGGCTTTCCAGGCTCATGCGGGTGGTCTTGGACAGATCCTTTGAGCGCTGTTTTTCCAGCCGGTGTTCGCTGACCTGCTTGGCGGTCTTCTCGTCATCCACGGCAATGAGTTCGTCGCCCGCCCCGGGGACGCCGGAAAGCCCGATGATTTCCACCGGGTATGACGGCGTGGCGGTTTTCACGGGCTTGCCCATGTCATCGAACATGGCCCGGACTTTTCCGTAGTAAACCCCGGAAACCACCGGATCACCGATGTGCAGGGTGCCTTCCCGGATCAGCACCGTGGCCACCGGGCCCCTGCCGCTTTCCAGCTTGGATTCGATGATATAGCCCCTTGCGTGCTTGTTGGGGTTGGCCTTGAGTTCCTGCACTTCAGCCTGGAGCAGAACCATTTCCAGCAGATCGTCGAGCCCGGTCTGCTGCTTGGCCGAAACCGGCACGCAGATGGTCTCACCGCCCCATTCTTCCGGGACCAGGTCCTTTTCAGCCAGTTCCCGCTTGATTTTGTCCTGGTCTGCATTTGCCTTGTCCACCTTGTTAATGGCCACGATGATCGGAACCCCGGCTGCCCGGGCATGATCGATGGCCTCGCTGGTCTGGGGCATCACACCGTCGTCTGCGGCCACCACCAAGATCACCAGGTCCGTGACCTTGGCCCCCCGGGAGCGCATGGCTGTAAATGCCTCATGGCCGGGCGTGTCCAGAAAGATGATGTCGCCGTTTTCATACGGCACCCGGTAGGCACCGATGTGCTGGGTAATTCCGCCGGCTTCTTTTTCCGTGATCTTGGAATGCCGGATCACGTCAAGAAGCGAGGTCTTGCCGTGGTCCACATGCCCCATGATGGTGACCACCGGCGGCCGGTATTCAAGCTGTTCAGGCGAATCTTCCTCGCTCTGGAATACCGTCTCTTCTTCAAAGGAGGCCTTTTCCACTTCAAAACTGTATTCCGCGGCAAGCAGTTCGGCGGTTTCAAAATCAATGCTCTGGTTAAGCGTGACCATCATGCCCATTTCCATCAGGCGCTTGATCAGCTCGTTGCCCTTGATTCCCATGCGCTTGGCCAGATCCGAGAGCACCACGGTTTCATCAATCTTGATGCGCCGCTTGATGGCCTTTGGGGTGGTGGCCTGGGTTTTTTGCTCGGCTGCGGGCCGGGTGGCCTTGCCCTTTTTCTTGCCCTTCTTGCCCCGGCCGAAGCGGTTGTCATAAAGCGCATCGCCTTCCACGACTTCCTTGCGCTTGAAAGAAGCCTTCTTTTTTCCGGCCTTTTTGGCCTTTTCGGTTTCAGTGACCGGTTCGGCGGCCTCGGTTCGTTTTTTCTTTTTGGACCGGGGCTTTTCTTCTTCGGTTGCCGTTTTTGCAGTTTTGCCGGCAGGCGCTTCAGGTTCGGGCGCAGGAGATTCAGGCTCGGGGGCTTCGATGGTCCGGGCTTCCGGCTTTTCTCCTGGCTCCGGCATCCGGATAATCTTGGCAGGCGCGCCCTTTTTGCCCTTCTTCCGGGCTTTTTTTGGCTTTTCCTCCGCTTTGCCCGGCTTTTCTTCGGCTGCCGGCTGCTCTTCTCCTGCGGGCGCCTGGGCCCCGGATGAGCGGCTTTCGGATTCAGCGGGCGGTTGTTCGGACGACCCGGCTTCGGGTTGCTGGTCGACGGCTTCTGCAGCCTGGTCGGCATCAGGGGTTTCCTCTGCGGGCTGCCCGGCTGTTTGCGTTTCTTCGGCTGCCGAATCCGGGCTGATTTCCCCGGGTTCCGCCGGTGCTTCCTGTGCTTGTTCCGCCTCGGGTTCGGCGGCTTTCTCCTCGGGCTGCGCGGTTTCGGCTTCCCCGGCGGCGGAAGGGGCGGCCCCGGTTTCCTCGGAAGCCTGCTCCCCGGGCGCTGCAGTGCGGACTTCGGGTGTTTCCTGCTGTGCCTCGGGCTTTTCAGCCTCCGGGGTGGCGGATTGTTCCGGCTGTTGCTGGGCTTTGCCCGCCTCGGTGCGGGGTTCGGCCGCTGCCTTTCTTCGCCGGCGAATCACGTTGGGCCTGACCCGGGTATCCTCGACTTCAGCTGCTTTTTTCGCGCCGAAGATATGGTTTTTCACATGATTCACTGTATCCTCTTCCAGAGAACTCAGGTGACTGGAGACCTCTATATCCATTTCCCGGATCTTGTCCAGAAGCTCCTTGTTGTTCATGTTCAGCTCTCTGGCGAGCTCAAATACTCTGCGTTTTGCCATCCATCCCCCTTGATCGTCCAAGATGCTTTTCCCGAAATCGTGGGACGCCGCTGATGCGCGCGGCGATACAGGATCCAGTGTCAGAGCCTTGTGCAATCAATCTGTTTTATTCCCCTGAATTGTCCGGATCCGCATCATCGGCTGCTTCGTCTTCCCCGGCTTCCGGCCCGGCATCGGCCGGGACACCGGGGGTCGGATCCTGGGGCTTTTCGTTTGATTCCAGGTCAATTGCCGCTTCTTCGATCAGGCTCCGGGCTTGGTCTTCGGTCACCCCGATTTCCTGGACCAGGTCTTCGGCTGCGGCCTTGCTCAAATCCTCGGTTGAAAAATATCCCTTTTCAAACAGCAAATTGGCCAGTGTTTCGTGCACGCCCGAGAGATTCATCAAGGACTGGAATCCGGATTGTAACCCCTCATTATAGCGTGTTTCGCTGATAACATCAAGATGCCAACCGGTCAGCCTGGAGGCCAGCCGTACATTCTGTCCCTGCTTGCCGATGGCAATGGACAGCGAGTCATCCGGAACCACCACTTCCATGGCATGGTTGACTTCATCAATGATGACCCTTGAGATTTCAGCCGGCGCCAGGGCATTGCACACGAATTTGGCCGGATCGATATGCCAGGGAATGATGTCGATTTTTTCGCCTTTTAATTCCTGGACCACGCTTTGCACCCGGTTGCCCTTGATTCCCACGCAGGCGCCGACCGGGTCGATATCCGGATCATTGGACCGGACCGCAATTTTCCCCCGGCTGCCGGCTTCCCGCGCCGCACTGATAACACTGATCATGCCCTCGGTAATTTCCGGCACTTCGGTTTTAAACAGGCTGATGAGAAACTCCGGATGCGTGCGGGATAGCACGATTTGCGGGCCCCGGCTTTCGTCGTGCACCTTGAGGATGTAGGCCCGGATGCGGTCGCCCCGGCGATAAGTCTCGTTGGGGATCTGCTCGCGTCTGGGCAGCACGGCTTCGGCCTGGCCGAGATTGACGATGATCTCGTTGCGGCTGACCCGCTGGACAATGCCGTTGATGATTTCGCCTTTGCGGTTGATGAAGTTTTCGTACACCACGTTTCGTTCGGCAGCCTTGAGTTTCTGAATGATTACCTGCTTGGCCGACTGGGCCGCAATACGGCCGAACGTGGTGGTGTCCATCTTGGTGCCCAGGCTGTCGCCGACCTCGCATTCCGGATCAAGCTTGCGGCCTTCCTCAAGCGTGATTTCAAAGTCCGGGTCGGTAATTTCCGCGACCACGTTTTTGAACTGGAATACCTCCAGTTCCCCGCTTTCCTCGTTGTACTGGATTTCTATATCGATCTTATTCCCGAATTTTTTCCGGACCGCGGAGCGCAAGGCTTCTTCCAGGGTTTTCACCAGGACGTAGAAGTCTATGCCCTTGTCCCGGCTGACCTGTTCAATAACGCGTTTCATGTCGGTGATCAGCATTTGTCGTCTCCGTGATAGTTGACCAGTCTGGCTTTTGTCATCTCCCGGTAAGGTATGGCAACCGTTTCCTGCTCCAGTGTGAGCCGGATCATATCATCCTCTGTAATACCGGCGAGAACGCCTTTGAAATTTTTCTGTCCGCCCAGCGGTTTGCGGGTTCGGACGCGCGCCTTGTGCCCGGCAAAGCGATTGAAGTCCGCCTTTTTCGACAACGGCCGCTCCGGTCCCGGCGAAGAGACCTCCAGGGTGTAGGGCAGATCGGTCTCCAGCTTGATGTCGAGCAAGTCCCCGAGCTGCCGGGAGACGGTGCTGCAGTCCTCGACGCCGACCCCGCCCGGTTTTTCGATAAAAAGGCGAAGCACCCATCCCCCGGGTTCCCGCTGGTACTCCACATGGACAAGTTCCATGCCCTCTGCGGCGCACAGGGGATCGCCCAGCTCCCATACCAGGCAGACAACCGCCTGCGGGGCCAGTGACGGTTTTTCGCCGGCTTCCGGCCCGGCCGGGGAATGCTTTTTTTTCGTCTTTTTCATATTCCCGTTCAAATAAATAAAAAACGGGCAAACAGCCCGTTTTGATCAGCTCTCTCAGCGTTTCGTCCCGGCACCTTTTTCTGCGGCTTCAGCGGCGTGCCAAATGTTGCCGCTCAGTGCCGCGGGAAAAGATGGAGCGGGCAACGAGATTCGAACTCGCGACACCAAGCTTGGGAAGCTTGTACTCTACCAACTGAGCTATGCCCGCTCAAATTCCGCGCCTAAAATAGGTAATAAAATCATGTTTGTCAATCCTAAATTGAGCGTTTCAAATTTTTACACGGATCAATCTTTTTTATTTTTTTAA
>CAZTHW010000137.1:0-6828 GCA_964613595.1 uncultured Desulfobacteraceae bacterium
CTGATTATATCGGATTTTGGGGAGGAGTACGATAGCCTCCCATCGAAGCCGATATCAAAAGATTCTGTAGCCAACTTTCACTGTAGCGGAAACGGTTTAGCCGCTCCGCCGGGCTTTGATATCCATGATGCTTTTTTACGGTACTGGGGTTCCATGGTGCAAAATTTTGGATCAGCACCCAGCCCCTGATGCTCAATTCAGCAGCCTCTATGGACCCATGAAAGTATTGAGTACTGAAAAGATGGCGATCCATTCTTTGCATCAATCGGTCCAGCATATTGCTGGTCCGGTGCGCGTTTGGATGATGATACGCGACACTGTAATCTGTAATATTCTGACGTAATTTCTCAATGGGGTTCAGAATGACATCGGGAGCCTCATTCTTTTTGCACCATTCGAGCAGCCTTCTGATCCGTTGGGAAAATGAACACCTAGTAGGCGCACGGTAGCATTCCCAGAATCTATCGGCCGCATTGAGAAAGATGGCTTTGTACTTCTTTTTAGACCTGTCCCTGATTTTGATGAAGACATGGAGAAAGCAGCAGATAATGACCAGATTGGGAAAGAGACTCGTCCACGCTTTCCGGGTGGCTTTCCATCCGTCAATGTTTGTGGTTTTAGGCGCATATTCGGGATTCAAATCCGTCGTTTCATCTTTAAAAACGCGATAGCCCTTTGTCAATGCCTCCTCACCGGCATCTTTTGCCACCGAAGCGCCCAGGATACATCCGCTACCGACTGTCGTGGCGACATAGACTTTATCACTGAGAATCCAGGTATGCTTTTCATCGGCTCCCAAATCCTCGGGAATATCAAGAGGGTTTCTGATGGTTGTCCCGACAACGCTGTTTCGTCCAAGAGACTGCTCGATTCTGTACCAGTACATGGAATCTTTACCGAATACATGGCTCAATGCCCAAAAAGGAACATTGAACTTCCTCATGAAAAGCGCCTTTTCGATATCGTCCGTAAGTCCGGTCATATACGGCAGTATGAAAGACGGCCGGATCGTGTAGGGAATGCCGCCAATTACAATTCGCCGAATGGGGATTCCTTGCTTTTTAGAGAAGTAAAAGTCCTTCATTTGATACCCCTTGCTGATTTCCGGTGGAAACAGCTCCGGGGAAGATTCCACGCATTCATCGAGGCACTTTCTGAAATTCTTGGCATCCGAAACATTGGCGATATAAATTTCTTGAGAAAACGGCACACATATGCTTCTATTGTTCCGGGTAGCGGATCCTGTATCTGCTTTGCCCATATAGTTAGAGACCTCCTTATCAGGGATTGGTCTCTAACTATATTAAATCATTGATAAAAAATCTAGTCTAAAATATTTCGTTTAATATCAATAAGTTGTGATCAAATTCGTTTTGAGCTCAACCTGTTGTGCCTCATTAAAATCAGGCTCCCCAAAATCCGATATAATCAGAAAAAATGGTAAATGGCCAGGGTTCAATTTCAAAACATAGATGAACTGCGGGGATACGTTGGAGAAGAAATCGCAGTCGGGCAGTGGACGGTGATTACCCAAGAGCAGATCAACCTGTTTGCCGAGGCCACCGGGGATTATCAATGGATCCACCTGGACCGGCAACGCGCTGCAGCCGAATCACCGTACGGCACCACAGTTGCCCACGGGTTTCTCACGCTTTCCATGATACCCCGTTTCATGGAGGAAACCGTTGCGCTTCCCCCGGCAAAGATGTCTGTCAATTACGGGTTAAACCGGGTGCGCTTTGCCGCCCCGGTGCCGGCCGGGGGCAAAGTCCGCCCGCGGGTGACGCTCAAGGATGTCAGGGACATTGCAGGCGGAGCGCAAATCTATTGGCGCGTTGTCATTGAGGTGGAGGGCAGCGAAAAACCGGCCTGTGTAGCAGAGACCATTTCCCTGTTTTATTTCCCCTAATGCCGAGGACAATCCCGCAGCATACGTCTTCGGATTTCTTTATACCGGAGCACATGCCCTCTGAGTTATTTTCTGGCTTCTGCCAGGCCGATTTTTTCAAGTGCGTCCTTGATTTCATCAAGAATTGCCGGATCGTCAATGGTGGCCGGTGCCTTAAACTCCCGGTTATCAGCGATTTTTTGGATCGTACCCCGCAGAATTTTTCCGGACCGGGTCTTGGGAAGTCGCTTGACGATGGTGGCCTTCTTAAATGCGGCCACCGGCCCGATCTGGTCCCGGATCATTTCAACCAGTTCCTTTATAATTTCATCGGAATTCCGGGTCACGCCGGAATTTAACACCACAAAACCTACCGGCACCTGGCCCTTTAGCTCGTCGTGCACGCCCAGCACTGCGGCTTCCGCCACTTCCGGGTGTGCGGCCAGGACTTCTTCCATGGCACCTGTGGACAGCCGGTGGCCGGCCACGTTGATGATGTCATCGGTCCTGGACATGACGTAAATATAGCCTTCCTCGTCGATCATCCCGGCATCCGCGGTCTTGTAATATCCCGGGTATTGGCTTAGATAAGCATCTACAAAGCGCTGGTCGTTTTCCCACAAGGTGGGCAGTGATCCAGGGGGCAGGGGCAGTCGCACTGAAAGCGCGCCGATTTCGCCGGGCGGCAACTCCTTGTTTTCCGGGTCCAGCACCCGCACGTCCCAGCCCGGCACCGCCTTGGTGGGAGATCCGTACTTGACCGGAAATCGGTGCAGCCCCATGCAGTTGGCTGCAATGGCCCATCCGGTTTCGGTCTGCCACCAGTGATCAATTACCGGCACATCCAGGTGCTTTTCAGACCACTGGATCGTGGCCGGATCCGAGCGTTCACCGGCCAGAAAAAGAATCCGGAACCCGGACAGGTCATATTCCTGCAAAAGCCGGGCCTTCGGGTCTTCCCTGCGGATGGCGCGGTAGGCCGTTGGAGCGGTGAACATGCACTTTACATTGTGCTCGGATATTACCCGCCAGAAAACACCTGCATCCGGCGTGCCCACTGGTTTGCCTTCAAACAATACCGTGGTGCAGCCCTTCAGCAGGGGTGCATAAACAATGTAGGAATGGCCCACCACCCAGCCAACATCCGAGGCAGCCCACCAGACGTCGTCTTCATCAATGTCATAGATGGCCTTCATGCTCCATTTCAGGGCCACCGCGTGACCGCCGTTATCCCGGACCACGCCCTTGGGCTGCCCGGTGGTGCCTGAGGTATACAAGATGTAGAGCGGATCCGTGGCTGCCACGGGCACACACTCTGCCGGGGTGGCCCGCTGCATTGCCGTATCCCAGTCAACGTCGCGCTCTGGTAAAAGCGCAGCAGTTTCCTGGGACCTCTGATAGATAATACAGGACTCCGGGCGGGATGTACTCTGCCGGATGGCTTCGTCAAGCAGGGGTTTGTACGGAATGAGCCGCTGGCCCTCGATTCCGCAGGAAGCCGAAACAATCACCCTTGGTCGGGCGTCATCAATCCGGGTGGCCAGTTCCCTGGCGGCGAAACCGCCGAAAACAACGGAATGAATGGCGCCTATGCGGGCGCAGGCCAGCATGGACACCAGTGCCTCCGGGATCATGGGCATGTAGATAATCACCCGGTCGCCCTTTGTCACGCCCAGATCCGTCAATGCTCCGGCAAACCGGGCCACGATATCTCTTAATTCGGCATAAGTGTATTTTTTAATCGTATGGGTTACCGGGCTGTCATAGATCAGCGCGGTGTGTGCACCGCGGCCCCGGTCGTCGACATGATAATCCAGGGCGTTGTAGCAGGTATTGATCTTTCCCCCGGTAAACCAGCGGTAAAAGGGTTTGGCCGAATCATCGAGCACCTTATCCCACTTTTGAAACCAGTGGCAGTCTTCCGCAGCCTTTGCCCAGAAGGTCTCGGGATCCTGAATGGACTGGTGATAGGCGGCTTCATACGGGTTTGTCATGAAAAAGCTCCTTTTTAAAACGGGGTGAAACAGAAGGTTGAATCTCAAATCGGAATGGATGATAACAAAATCCAAAACAAAGTTAAAGTATTTAAACATCGTTTAAAACTGCATTACAGTTGCTGGTTCGGAGGTGCAAAATCGGTTTTGTAAAGGCAGGGCTGCGCCAATCGACGACCACAGGTGTCTGGGTTGAAAAACGCTAGTTCCGCAGCATACGCCGCAGAATTTTGCCCACGGCGTTTTTGGGCAGGGTTTCCCGGAATTCCACGTGTCTTGGCACCTTGAAGGCCGCCAGGCGCGATTTGCAGAAATCAATAATTTCCTGTTCCGTGACATGATCCTTGTATTCGGGCTTGGGCGCAATAACCGCCTTTACTGTCTCGCCGCGGTAAGAATCCGGCTGGCCGACTACAGCCACTTCGGCCACAGCAGGGTGCTGGTATATGGTATCTTCCACTTCCACGGGCGCGACATTATATCCCGAGGCCACGATCAGGTCCTTGATCCGGTCGACAAAATGCACGAAATCTTCGTCGTCCACAAAGCCCCGGTCTCCGGTGCGAAACCAGCCGTCGGGCAGAAATTTGTCCGCGGTTTCCTCGGGTTTGTTCAGATATCCGCGGGCCACCTGCAGGCCCCGGTAACAGATTTCGCCTTCTGTGTTTCGCCTGACCACCCGGTTTTTTTCATCCGTGATCTTGACCTCGGAGTATACGGGGATACCAATGGAATCGGTCTTTTCCTTGATACCCGGAATGGAAATGATCCCGCCGCTGTTGGTTTCGGTCATTCCCCAACCGTTGACCAGATTGACCCCGGTGGTTTGCTTCCAGCTTTTCTGCACGGCCTCGGGAACGGGCGCGCCGCAGCCGATGGTCACGCTGAGGCTGCTCAGGTCATGGGCATTGATCAAATCCGGATTTGACATCATGGCGATAAAAAACGTGGGCGGGGCAAAAATCACGTTGACCTTGTAGGTTTCAATTACCCGGAAGGCGTCTGCCAGGTCAAACATGGGAACCGGGATTACTGTGCCGCCCTGGTAAAGGGTGGGCAGCAGGTGCAGAAAATATCCGGCCGTGTGAAACATGGGCATAATTGAGAAATTGACTTCATGGTCGCCCCAGGCCCGAAACGCGTGGGTATGGGTAAGGGAGTTGAAAACCAGGTTATAATGGGTTTCAATCACACCCTTGGACTTTCCGGTGGTGCCTGCGGTATACAGCAGCAGTGCGGTCTCGGTTTCGGGTTCCACCGGCTCGGCGGCGGTCAGCGGGGTGTAATTTTCAAGGGATTCGAATAAGTCGTGCGTGCCGGCAACGGGATTTTTGGGGATATCCCAGAACATTCTCAGGGCCTCGGGCACAACCGCATCCCCGGCGGCCCAGTCCTTGATGTTTGTGACAATGACTTCCCGGACGGTATTGTTTTCCACAAGGGGCCGGACCCGGTCAAAGAGAAGATCGAGTATCAAAATAACGCTGGCGCCGGAATCCTTTACCTGGTAGGCAACCTCGTCTGACTGGTACATGACGTTTATGGGGCTGTGAACCGCCCCGATCATTGTGGCCCCGTAAAAGGCCACGATATGCTGCAGGGAGTTGGGCAGCATTGCTGCCACCACGTCTCCCTTGCCGACTCCCAGGTCTTTGAGCAGGGCTGCGTACCTGCAGACAAGGTCATTTAACTGTCTGTATGTCACGGGCTTGTCCAGAAAGATTACGGCCGTGTCCTCCGGCCGTCGCGCAACCGTGTGGGCAAACAGATCATAAATGGAAATTTCCGGAATCTCAGGCACCTCCTCAAAAAACCAGCTCGGATGGCTGATCACATAGGCATCTGCCGGGTCATAGGATCTGCCTTCGGCCAGCCACGCTTCCGGGTAGTTGATTTTGCGGTAGCAGTCATAGAGCGCTTGGTCAAAAAACGCGTCACCGGCCTGAAATCTGGGGGGCATCTGGCTTGTCATGTCCGGACCTCCTTTGGGAAAGCAATTGCCTTCAATTCTCATCAGTCCAGGTTTTCTGGTGCGAACAATGTTCAATGGAATTGTATTACAGTTTCGGCCCGGGTGTCAAGCATATCCCGGGAGTTGCCCCTATCCATGCGCCAACCTGTTTTCTTTCAGATAACACGGGATGCCGGAATCATGCATTATCCAATACTGCCGTTTGCAGGCTTGAATACAGGTTATTATGTATTTGCGCGGGCGGCAGAAATCAGTTATCATAAAAATTAAAATAATCGCTTTAATCCGAAAAAAACTGACAGGGTACCACCCTCAAGGAGGTATACATGGGATCAGATGACCATGGCAATCATGATGCCGGCTGCAGCGGTTTTACCCGCCGGGGATTTATGCAGATCATGGGTACCGGGGCGGTGAGCGTTTCTCTGGCGGGTGCGGCCATTGCCGCCCGTTCAAAGCCGGTACCCCCGGAAAAGATCATGGATGCGGAAAATTCCGTGAAAATCCGCCTCCATGTCAACGGAGCGCAACACGCTGTACTGGTGGAACCCAGGTGGACACTGCTCTACGTGCTGCGCGAAGCCTTCGGCATGACCGGCACAAAGGAGGGCTGCAGCCGCGGGGAATGCGGGGCGTGCACCGTGCTCATCGACGATATCCCAAGGTATGCTTGCATGACCCTGGCAGTGGAGGCTGAAGGCCGCCGGATCACCACACTGGAAGGACTGATGTCCGGTGAGCAGCTCGGCCCGGTGCAAACGGCGTTTCTGGAGGAAGACGCATACCAGTGCGGCTACTGCACGCCGGGGCAGATCATGGCAGTGGAAGGGCTGCTTCGAAAAAAACCAGCCCCGAACCTGGATGAAATCCGCACCGGGGTTTCCGGCAACCTCTGCCGGTGCGGCGCCTATACGCATATTTTCCGGGCCGCCCAAAAGGCTGCGGACCTGAAAAAAAGATAAGGGGGACCCATG
>CAZTHW010000138.1:0-6819 GCA_964613595.1 uncultured Desulfobacteraceae bacterium
CGCAGGGCGATTTCTCCGCGGTTTGCAATCAGAATTTTATTGATCATCTTTTTCTTCAGCTCTTTTTCGTATCCGGTTTTGGAGTGATGCGTTACATTCTTGCAATGCCGAAGGTATTGGTCCTGACCTTTCGAATTTCAGCCTCCCGGCAGATTCCAAGCACAAAAGCCAGGATGCGCCGGGTATCCCGCGGATCAATCAGGCCGTCGTCCCAAAGCCGGGCGGTGTTGGCCAGGGCATGGGATCGCTCTTGCATGGCAATCCGGGTATCGGTCTCGATCTGATCCAGGGCCTGTTCGTCCACCTGGCCGGCTTTTTTCATCCGGGCATGGGCGACCTGGCGCAAAACGCTCCCAGCTTGGGGGGGTCCCATAACGGAGACGACACTGTTCGGCCAGGCGAACATGAAATCCGGCTTCATGCCGCGGCCGCACATGGCGTAGTTGCCCGCCCCGTAGGAGCCGCCCACGACCACTGAGATCTTGGGAACCGTGGTGTTGGTCACTGCCTGGATCATTTTGGAGCCGTGCTTGATAATGCCGTTGCGCTCGGGCTCCGTTCCGACGACAAAGCCCGTGGTGTTGTGGAGAAACACCATCGGTATGTCAGACTGGTCGCAGAGCTGCATGAACTGTGCGGCCTTGGCGGCCCCCTGGGCCGTGATCGGCGAGTTGTTGCCGAGAACGCCGCAGGCCTGGCCGTGTATTTCGATAAATGCACAAACCGTGCCCTCGTCATAGGCCGGCTTGAAATCCAGGATGTCCGATCCGTCGGCAATGCGGCAGATGATCTCGCGGCAGTCGTAGGGCGTTTTGGGGTCCACGGGAACGATGCCGAGCAACTCCTGCCGGGGGTAGAGCGGTTCCTTAAATTTTTTGGGCTCGCGCGCCGGCATGGCCTTGTTCCAATCCAGTTTCCCGATGATTTCCCGGGCAATCCGGATGCCGTCGGCGTCGTTTTCCGCGATATAGTCGGAGACGCCCGAAATTTCGGAATGAAGTTCCGCGCCCCCGATTTCCTCGTCTGTAGCCACCTCGCCGGTGGCCGCCTTGAGCAGGGGCGGGCCGGCCAGGTAGACCGTGGACTGCCTGCGAATCATGACGATATAGTCGGAAAGCCCCGGCTGGTAGGCGCCGCCTGCTGTTGCGCTGCCATGCACGACGGTAATCTGCGGGATGCCTGCTGCGGAGAGCCGGGCCTGGTTGGCAAACATTTCTCCGGAGAAGCCGAAGGTGTCGCCCATCTCCCTGAGATCCCCGCCGCCGCTTTGCGCCAGGACGAGCAGGGGCAGCTTTTTGTTCAGGGCAAGGGCCTGCATGTTTTTGCGTTTATCCATACCGAAACGGGAGATGCTGCCCCCCTTGGTGAGAAAGTCGTCCACGTAAACGGCGCAGCGGGTTCCTTTGACATAGCCGATGCCGGCAATGCAGGTCCCGCCGGCAGTGGATCCGTCCGTGTCATTGCCCTGCATGTAGCCGGCAAGCGAATAGAGTTCCAGAAACGGGGCCCCGGGGTCGAGCAGCAGGTTCAGGCGCTCCCGCGGGCTCATGTAGCCTTTTTCCCGGTAGGCGGGGATTTTGGCCTCCGCCTTTTCCAGGCCCCTCTGCTCGATGTCGCGCAGTTCCTGCACGCCGGCTGCCATATGTTCGCTGTTTGCCTGAAACTCTGAAGAATACGGATCAATACGGGACTCGAATAGGGGCATTGCCTGTTCCTTGCAAATGGCGTTATTCCTGATATAGATTGCTATACTGGCTGCGGATGATATGCTTTTTCAATTTGCCGGTCGTGGTTTTAGGCAGCTCGTCCAGAAAAACGATTTTTTTGGGGATTTCGAATTTGCCCAGCTCACTGCTGCAAAGGGACAGAACTTCCTCCTCGGTGATTTCCGCGCCGGGCGCGGGCTCGACAAATGCGGTCACCGCCTCGATCCATTTTTCATGGGGAAGGCCCACCACACACACGGAGGCCACCCGGGGGTCTGAGAGGATCGCCCTTTCAACCTTGATGGAGGGCACGTTTTCGCCTCCTGACTTGATTATGTCCTTTTTGCGGTCCACAAACGCCAGCAGCCCGTCCTCGTCAAAGCAGCCCAGGTCGCCCGAGTGATGCCAGCCGTACAGCCGGGTGGCATCAGTGGCCTCCGGGTTCTTGAGGTATCCGTTCATGACAGCCGGGCCTCGCCAGACAATCTCGCCCACCTGGTTTGCGGGCAGGAGATTGCCGTTGTCGTCCATAACGGCGGTATCCAGGGTCAGGGCGGATTCCCCCCAGTAGTTGCCGCTTTTCTCCAGCTGCCATTCGGGCCGGAAGGTATTGGTGGACGGAAAGAATTCGGTCTGGCCCGTGCCCAAAAGAAAATCCGCGCCGAAAACCTTGATACCTTCGGAGAGCGTCCGCTGATCCATGGGCGCCATGGCGTAAACACATTTTTCAACCGTTGAAAGATCGGTTTCCTTTATCCGGGGATCATCCAAAAGCGCCCGGTACATGGCCGGCAGGCAGAAAAGGACCTGAATTTGCTTCGCCTCGATGGTTTTTAGCATCGCGCCTGGCTCGAATGCCCGCATGACCACGACCTGTCCGCCCGTATGCAGGCAGGAGGTGGTAAATGTCTGCTGTGCACAGTGAAACATCGGCAGAATGGTCAACAGGTGAAAGCCCCTGCGAATGTCCATTTCGATGACGTTTGTCAGCGACATGATAAAGACGCTCAGGTGGGATACCATCACGCCTTTGGGGTCGGCCGTGGTTCCGCTGGTATAGAGGATTTCGAAGGTATCGCGATCCTCGATAACGACATCTTCGATCTCGCTGTCATCCCTGCCTGCCAGGATACTGTTGAAATCCGTGTAAGCGCTTGAAAATGAAGCGCCCGTGACCGGCAGAACGATTTTTTGGTCTATTCCTGAAAGCCCCGCCAGGGCTTTATCGGCCACTGGAATCAGCTGATCGTCCGCGATCAGTGCCGAAGCCTCGGCATGATCCAGGATATAGGCGACCTGCTTGGGGGAAAGCCCCGGATTGACAGGGATGGCCACAAACCCGCCCTTGGCGCAGCCGTAGAGCGCGATCAAGAATTCTGCTGAATTCATGCAAAGAAGCGCAATGCGGTCGCCTTTCTGAAAGCCTCTCTCCCGCATGGCCCTGACGAACTGGTTGAGGCGCGCGTTGAGTTCCCTGTAGGTGAATTCGATTTTATCATCTCCCCTGAATTCCGCAACAGCCGGCTTATCTCCGGAGGTTGCGGCAAGCCTTCGGAAAATATCGCCTACAGCAACCCGTTGGATCAAATTGTCCCTGAGAACCTTATCCATTTTCCCCCCTTGTTGGAATTGTTCTTGTGAGCGGATTGTTCGGCATTATTACAATCCGTAGGAAAGCCCCCGTTTGATCAGTTCGTCTGCGATCACCAGGCGGCGCACTTCGGATGTGCCCGCCCCGATTTCATAGAGTTTGGCGTCCCGGTAGAGGCGGTTGATGGCAAATTCCGTGGTATAGCCGTATCCCCCGTGAATCTGAACCGCCTGGTCGACTGCCCTGTTCGCGGTTTCCGCGGCGAACAGGATGGAAGCGGCGCCCATCTTATGAATCGGACTGCCTTTTTCCCCCTTGTCCGCTTTGTCCGCCATGACAGCGGTTCGATAGACCAGGCTTCTTGCAGCCTCTGTTTCCGTATACATGTCCGCCAGCTTGGCCTTGATCATCTGGAATTCGCAAATGGGCCTGCCAAATTGTTTCCGCTTTTTGGAATAATCCAGGGCCGCCTCCAGAGCGCCTTCTGCCAGACCCAGAGCCAGGCCTGCGTAAATCGTTCGTTCCACATCCAGGCCGTTCATCATCACCCGGATGCCCTCGTTTTCCCCGCCGATCAGGTTTTGCGACGGAACGCGGCAGTTGTTGAATACCAGCTCCCCTGTGCTGGAGCCTTTGTTCCCCATTTTTTCGATTTTTCCGCCAACGGAGAATCCCGGGAATCCCTTTTCCACCAGAAACGCGGAAATCCCGCGGGAGCCCGCCTCCGGCTCTGTTTTTGCGTAAACCAGCGCGACATCGGCTTCCAGCGCGTTGGTGATGAATGTTTTCGTGCCGTTTAAGACATAATGGCCGTTCTCGTAATGCGCCCGGGTCTGGATGCCGACGGCATCGGAGCCCGCTTCCGGCTCGGTGAGGCCCATGCACCCGACCCGCTCGCCGGAGATCAGGCCGGGCAGATATTTTTCCTTCAATTCGGCTGAGCCGTTCCGGGCGAGATTATGGGCGCAGAGGTTGGTGTGGGCGCCGTAGGAAAGGCCGAGCGCCGGGCATATGCGCCCCATCTGCTCGAGCACCAGAACAAAGGTCAGGGTGTCGTAGTCGGAGCCGCCATACTGCTCCGGAAGGGCAATGCCCAGGAACCCCAGATCGCCCAGGGTCTGCCAGATCCCCTCCGGAAAGCGGTCGTCCCGGTCAATCGCATCGGCAGCCGGTTCGATTTTATTTTTCATGAACTCCCGGGTATTCTTTTGGATCATGCGCTGTTCCCGGCTTAACTCGAAATCCATTCTTCAACCTCGCGGGGGTATAATATGTGGGTGCTTGTTTGCCTTTCTGCCTTTTAATTAAATACAGCATTATTTGTGCCAAAGGCAGGACTTTTTTGAAATTTATGAAATATATTATAATTTAAGCGATGGGTTTACTGCGGAGGGTTTCATTCAGGGGTAATTGTTGCAATGGTGTTGCAACATGATTGGCTCTGGCTGCTGGCACGGGGGATACTTTTTGCCGCCCGGGATCTGTGGCTCGGGGGCTAATCAAGGGGAGCCTTTCGCCCTGCGGATCAGATGTGATACATGGTTTTTTTCCGCCACAGGGCGACCCTCTTTCCTGGCTCATGACCATTGCGTGTTCAATGGCGTTTTGCAGCTCCAGGATCCGGACCGCCATAAACAAAGGTCAGTCCGGCCGTCTTACAAAAAAAGACCCGTGATTTCCCGCCCCGACCTCGCGATCAGTTTGGCTTTTTCATTATATATACTCAAAAACTAAAAAGCGCCAAAAGCCAAGAAAAACTTTCTGATTTGTCAGTAACAAATAGTATGTCCTTTACAAAAACCTGTTTTTAAAAATCTGAAACACTCAATTCAGGTCAAATTTTTGTTGCGGTTTTGTTACGGGTAAAAACGCCCTGCCGGGTGTTGACAAACGCAACAGGGCAGCCACACCAACCCCACGATAAGGATTTATATTAACAGGTAACCCGACATCATTTCTTTCCGGTTTAAGCAAGACGGATTTTGCTGCAGCAGGGGCCTGGCAAAGATGGCACGACAAAAGGCATAATGTCGCAAACACTTTCTCCGATTTCTTCACAGGGGCTTTTCAGCGGTCAGCATTTCCAGGAATTCCGGAAGCATCATAATGCGCACCGCTTTTTCCCCGGGCATGAACTCCATGGCCCGAGCATAACAGCCCGTACAGATATGGACCATTTGATCGGTCACGACATTATCGATCATATGGGAAACGCCTTCAGGCTTATAGCAGCAGGCGGGCGCTGAAATCCGGTTGATCTCCAAGCCGGAGATCTTATCAAAAACCCGATCCGTGGATGCCAGATCCATGGGAATGGCTGAAAATTTCCGGTGCAGCCTGTAACAGCCCGCATAGAAGTCGATTTTTGTGCGCAGCGCGGTTTCTTCCAGCACTTCATCAATTGCCTGCGGGTAAAAAATGATATCTTCATCCGGGGCGGCATGTTTGTAAATCGGGTAACAAGGGGAACAGAAAATCACGAGCCGTTTGACACCAAACCTTTTGGCCGACGCAATGGTTTTGCTGACAAAACCCTTGGACAACTCCCGGCATTCGTCCATGGCCTGCTCGTCGCGCGCCTTTATGGCCGGTCGATACAGATAATTCCCGCAGCAGTATTCCTCGGATAAAAAGGTGTGAGAAAATCCGCGCTTGTCAAAAAACCGGGACAGGGATGCAAGTACGTCGGGCAGTAGGGCCAGGATCTGGCAACCTGTGATGACCGCATTTTCCGCCTTCCTGTCGTATGGCAGGCCGTATTCCTCCAGAACCGACTTCCGGTCCGGAAACGCGGATGAATAACACCCGGTCCGGTTGATGTTTTCAACGGATTTCCAATCGATTAAATCATGCATAAGCCCTCCTTTAAGCTCCAGGCAATCATTTATCCGGATGTTTTTGTCCCTTGGCGCTCCTTCTCAGTCCAGATCCACGGCCTGCTTGCACTTGTTGCAACGTTTGGCCCCGCGGAAAACCTGGTGCCCGCAGGAAGGACACAGATATCGGCGCTCTTCGTCCGCCACCCATTTCTCCTTGCCGTGCTCCCGCCAATATGGAATGGCCCGCAGAATCACCTTCTTTCCCACGGGTACGGGAAAGTTTTCGACATGCGTGCACGGAAACGCCCCGCACTGGTGACAGCCGGCAATTTCCTTTTCACGTGTGCAATCCTTTATCGCACAGACCCGACAGAAAAACGAGACCTGATCGGACAGGCACCCCAGGCACTTGAGATCCTCGATGGTGAGATGGTCGATTCCGGAAATGGTGGATTGATAGAAATTCAGGAGTCTTTCGAGAAACCTGTCATTATTGTCCCGGGTGGCATAATACACGCCGCACACCCCGCAGTAGAGCCCGCAGGGGGCAAGAAACGCTTCATTGACCGTCATTTTTATGCCTCCAGGTGATTGATTCTTGCTGAGCCAGCGATTCTGATAATCTGAAACCCTCCGGGATTTTCAATTTTACCGCATCTACTGCGTCAGATGCAGCCTCGCATAGCTCACTATAGCGAGTCTG
>CAZTHW010000139.1:0-6808 GCA_964613595.1 uncultured Desulfobacteraceae bacterium
GGGCGATCACCCTGGTGGTCTGGCTGGGGTTTATGGGAAGAGATTTTGCTTTTTCACTTGAACGCACGGTAACGGTCATGGTCATCACCTGCCCGCATGCCCTGGGCCTTGCGGTTCCCCTGGTCGTTGCGGTTTCCACCGCGCTTTCGGCCAAAAACGGCCTGCTGATCCGAAACCGGGCCGCTTTCGAGCGGGGGCGAAACATCCAGGCCATTATTTTTGACAAAACCGGAACCCTGACCGAGGGGCGCTTCGGCGTGACCGACACCCTGAAGTTTTCAGACGATTACAGCGAAAAGGATCTGCTCGGTTATGCCGCAGCCGTTGAATCCCAATCCGAGCACCCCATTGCCCGCGCGATTGCCGAGGCAGTGGAAAAGCCGCAAAAGGCCGAAGACTTCAAATCGATTCCGGGCAAGGGCGCGCAGGCAAAGGTCGCAGGAAAGAATGTGAAGGTGGTCAGCCCGGGCTATCTCCGGGAAAACGATTTATCCGTCAATGATGATCGGATTGATAAATTAAACGCCCAGGGCAAAACCGTTGTCTTTATCCTGATTGACCAGACGCCTGTCGGGGCGGTGGCGCTGGCCGACATCATCCGGGAAGAATCCAGGCAGGCAATTTCAAAACTCAAACAGATGGACATCCAGTGCATGATGCTCACCGGCGATAACAAGCAGGTGGCTGCCTGGGTGGCCGAAGAAATCGGCCTGGATGACTATTTTGCCGAGGTGCTGCCCGAGGACAAGGCCAAAAAGGTAAAAGAAGTCCAGTCCCGCGGCCTGATCGTGGCCATGACCGGAGACGGCGTCAATGACGCGCCGGCCCTGGCCCAGGCCGATGTGGGCATCGCAATCGGTGCCGGCACGGACGTGGCCGTGGAGGCGGCCGATATCATCCTGGTGCGGAGCAACCCCATGGATGCAGTGGCCATTCTGGACCTTTCCCGGGCGACTTATCGGAAGATGCTGCAGAACCTGGCATGGGCCACGGGATATAACGCCTTTGCCATACCATTGGCAGGCGGTGTGCTTTATACTTGGGGCATTCTTCTCTCACCGGCAGTAGGTGCCATTCTCATGTCCCTGAGCACCGTGATCGTGGCGATAAACGCCCGGTTTTTGAAGCTTTCGACATGAACGATGCAGGCCGAAAGCTGCGTTCTGCGGGCTTCGTAATCAATTGTCGGAAACCGATTATCAAGGGGCCAATCATGAAATCTTTCGGAATTGCAATCATCATTGTTTTGGTCATCGGCGGCGGCGCGCTGTTGTACGCATGGACCGGCTGGTATCATATCGGTGCCACGGTGCCGCACTGGGATCTTACAAGCGGATTTATCGAAATGGTTCGTGACCGTTCAATTGTTTCACACAGCGAAGATATTCGTATGCCGGATCTGGATAAAGCGGAAGTCCGGAGCCGTGCGCTGCCCCATTATCAGGAAATGTGCCGGTACTGTCACGGAGCACCCGGGTATGCCCCAAACGAATTTGCTTCAGGGCTCTATCCTTCGCCGCCGGAGATGACAGACGGGCACCTCCAGGAGGAATGGAACAGTTCCCAAATTTACTGGATCATCAAACACGGCATCAAGATGACCGGAATGCCGGCCTTCGGGCCCACCCACAGCGAAAAGGAGTTGTGGGGGCTTGCCGCACTTACCGAGCAGATCCCCCGCATGACGCCGGATCAGTACGAACAGGCCCAGGAAGCGAATGAAAATCAGGAGGCCGTTGCAAAAATTGTCGAGCAGGCCAATGGGCAATGTGTCGGGAACTTCATGCAGTATGCCAGGCAGAAAATCTCGGAAAAGGGGATTGACGAGGATAAACTGAATTTCAAGCCCCAGTCCGTAAGAATGAATATCGGCAAAGCGATTATCGATGAATTCCGGCAGGGTGATTACGGCACGGTTGTGGCCGGCAAACGCGGAATCGGCAACAAGTTTTTCATGGGAAGCGTCTCCAATTATCTTATCACGCATCTTGAGAAGGTGCGTTGTGGATCGTCCCCTGACCTTTCGGAACTCGTCATGTTAATGAATTCAGGATAACTTGTTTATGGATGCTATATGAATCGCACCGAAGGCTTAACCGGAGGGAAATAAGGGCATGTTCGATAAGGCTTATGATTTGATAATTCTGGGAGCCGGCCCAGCGGGGCTGCAGGCAGCGATTTATGCCGTGCGCCGAAGGATTTCTGTTCTGGTAATCGGCAAAACAGAAAAAAGCAGCGCATCCCGAGCGCACATTGAAAATTTTTGCTGCTTTGAAGGACAATCCGGAGCAGAAATGCTTGAAATTGCTCGAGGCAAGGCTGAGTCTCACGGTGCAGCATTTCTGGATGAAGAGGTTATGGCATTCGACGCAGATAAGGAGTTTTACTACGTCGAAATTGAAAGCGGCCAGATTATCAAAACCCATACATTGATTTTGGCCACGGGGGTTTCCCGGAATAAACTTGGACTTGCAGGAGAAATAGGACTTGTCGGTAGAGGGGTCAGTTACTGCGTGGATTGTGATGGGCCTTTGTTCAGAGACGAGCCAGTAGCAGTTGTAGGTTGTGGAAGCGCAGCCGTAAGTGGAGCGCTTACCCTTAGGCATTACACGAAGGAAATCAATCTGATTTGTCAAGCACTGGATGTGGGAGATCATCTTGCCGGGAGTTTGAGAAACAGCGATGTTGTGGTACATGAAGGACGTAAGGTCACGCAGTTGATAGGAAAGGACTGCCTGGAGGGCATACTGCTCGATGATGGGACTGAACTCCGGATAAACGGAATTTTCATAGAACAAGGAGCTAAAGGCGCGGTAGACCTTGCAGGCGGCTTGGGTGTGATGCTGGATGAAACTATGAAATATATAGCCGTAAATAAAAAGCAGGAAACCAACATAGCGGGTTTATATGCAGCAGGCGATCTCTGCGGTCCACCATGGCAGGTGGCAAAAGCATTGGGTGAAGGATGTGTGGCCGGTCTTGAGGCTGCAGCGTATGCCCGCAAACGAAAAGAGTAGGAAAAAACCAGCTATGTTTCTGAAAAACTTGAAAATTATCGCAGCCGGCATGGCTGCGGTAGTGTTGATCCATTGGCCTGTTAACGCAACCGAGACCGCGCTGCAATCCAGTGTAGAGAACCAGACAGAGTCAGTTTTAACACAGACGGCGGCAAAGACGCAGAAGCCGGATATCCAGTGGTTTAAAGACCGGATGAAAATCTCGGAGAAATATGCCGAGTCGCGTGAGGGGATCCTGGGAATGTCCTGGGCGCATTTTTTTACCATGGTTTTACTTGTCCTGTTTGCTATCGGCGCGATTGTCGTGTTTATCCAACGTCAGAGAAGAACAAGGGAAATTCTGGAACGGATCCGAAAGGAGATGACAAATGGCAATTCAAGTTGAATTCAAGTTATCGGGAAAAACGGCCCAGTGGGATGACGGGTATGAAAGCATCCTGGAGCTGGCCGAAGAAAACGGAGTCGAAATCGAAACCGAGTGCGAGGCCGGCGTTTGCGGGACCTGCAAGACAAAGCTGCTTTCCGGGAAAGTCGATATGGAGGTGGAAGACGGTCTGGAAGATGCGGATATCGAGCAGAACATGATTTTGCCGTGTGTGGCCGTGCCCTTAACCGATGTGGTGCTTGAAATCTGATCGGACATGTGGAACGAAAAGAACATCAATGCTTTTCTGGCCCTTTTTTTCGGGCTTCTGGTCATCGGTTTTCTGTTCCACCAGAGCCGGACCTTTGCCGGAAGCGCGCCGGGACACTTGCTGGGCATTGCGGGTACGATACTCATTCTGATGACCCTGATTTACCCTTTCCGCAAACGGATCCTTAAAAAAAAGGGAAAGCAGAACCCGCTTAACAGCCATGTTACATACGGCCTGATCGGGCCATCCCTGGTGGTTATCCACTCAGCCCACAAGTTCTCGAGCCTCATCGGCATCCTCGTATTTATTTCCCTGGTACTGGTGGTATTAAGCGGCATCGTGGGCCGATATCTTTTTAAGAAAGTCAACCGGTCTTTGCGGGAACAAAAACGGGAACATCGGCTGATGCATGACCGGATTGAAAGCCGGAAAAATGAGATGCTCGCCGCCTGTATGGCAAATGAAGAAGAGAGTATTACAGAAGCCGATAGTCCCGAGGATACGCCGGCGCAAGGGGAGATAGGTTCGGATATGATGGCTGCATGTGACCAGTGGCTGGATGAAGTCCGGACGCTTGCCGAGACTGAGTACTCCATGCAATTCTTCGATCGGTTAAAGGTCCTGTTTTCCCGCTGGCTACGAATTCATTATTGGATCTCCGGCTTTCTGTTCGCCCTGATCGTTGTCCATGTCATCACCACTCTTTATTATGGTCTGCGCTGGCTGCCATGAAGAAAAAAATTGTCAATATCGCGGGCATCATCCTCATCCTGGGTTTTTCTGTCTGGCTCTGGGCTCATGAACCGGCTTCGCAGCCCGGCAAACTGAGCAGTGCGCACGATCATATCGCCGATTGTAACACCTGTCACATCCCGTGGCAGGGCGTGACGGATCAAAAGTGCCGACAATGCCATTATTTCGACAATGTTGCCATGCTCAAACCCCAGATCCGGTTCCATGAAGCGCAAAAGCACTGTCTTGCGTGCCACAGCGAGCACAAAGGATACGGCGCAGACATCTCAAGGGTGGACCATCAATTGTTCAATGAGGATCTCTCCTGCACTGAATGCCACTTCGACCCGCACGAAGGTAAGTTCGGTGAGAACTGCCGGGCGTGCCACGGTATTCAGTCATGGAATATCCAGGGTTTCCGGCATCCTCCCAGGGAGGATAAGGAATGCTTTCGATGTCATTCAGTCCCGAACTCCCACCAGGATCCATCATTCTGGGACAAGATCCTGGAAAGGCACCAGAAAGCAATAAGCCGCAAGGACCGCCCCCCGGTCAAGGAATGCTGGCGGTGCCATATCACACATAAATGGGGGCACTTAGTAATGGAAGAGAACTCCTGATACCATCAATGACAGAAGCCCGGTTGGTGGTGATAATCACGGAACCTTTCTCATGACCTTCAGCCATAACTTGGAACAGCAGTTCGGGCCCCGGCTTTCCACCATGAAATCGGTATGCTTCAGTGCCCAAACGGCCGCACTTGTGTCATCCAATAGCCGCATTCTGTAATCTGACTGGGAATCACTCCTCGCACATGCTGGCAGTGGCCGTCCAGCGTCGACTCCTTTGATTTACGGCCCATGCATATTTCAAAATGCCTTATAAAAAAATAACAGTCAGGGTCACTATCAATGCAAACAAAAACATGCCGGCATCCTTGATATGGGTTCTGTCTTATGGAACGTTTTGTTTGCATATAATTATTACAAAAGCGGGACGGAAACATTACGTTTCCACGAAAAAATAAGGGGATGCCCATTTACATTTCATTAAACTGTCACACAAACTTCACTGCGCTGCCATGAAAATGGCCGCAAGATAATATAGATAGTGCCCGAACGAAAACCAGGATTTTTTGTCAAGATCAAGGAAGGCGAAAATTTTAACCGCAGGCATACTCGAAGTATTCTGAGGATTAAAATTTGAGCCTGACACAGATATTGGCGAAAAAGACGGTTTTCGTTCAGGCACTAGATAAAATACGGATTCGCATCCGGAGGGTTTTATTGAGTCAGAAAAATGGAAATCTTTGCAAATCGAAGTTATCCTCTTGATATCAACCGCTTTATTGATTTTCCACCGGACAACAGGGACACGTTCAATCATGGAAATACTCCCCTCCAAAACAAATGCACCCATCTCGGTTGTGCCGGGAAAAATTCCCCGGGAAATCACCAGGGATGAGGAAAATATATTCCGGCAGATCACATCAAGGAAACTAATGGGCGAGCAGCGGGAGCGGATCAAAACCCCGCCCCGGATTTACCCCCGCCAGGAAGCGGTACTGGCCGTTCACTGGCACCCGGAATTCATTCCCATGGAATTGATACTCCAAAGAATCCACGCCATGTTTCCCAACCGAAAAGAAGAGCTCATTATCCCCACCCAGCACAACGAACTTATGCAACACGGGCAATGGACCGGCGTCGAAGTGGACTGTTATTCCAAGGGGTTTAACCAGAAGGTGCAGCTTCTGCTTCACTTCAAAAATGAAAATCTTGACCAGGCAGATGTTTTCAAAGCCATGCTGGCACATACCTTTCAATATCGCTCCGGTCAGTTGTTTGACTTTATGCAGACCATCACCAGGCCGGTTGAAGACCGAATTACACCGGCGGCTGCTGAAACCGGCTCGGGAAAAGACATCGTCGAGTTTGTGAGGATATATGTAAAAAAAATTGAAACCCTCCTGGAGCGCCATGAATCAGAGCTGCCCAGGGATGCGGTGAAAAACAAACTGCTGCGGGATTTTTTCGACCAGCTCCGGCCGGTTTACGGAGATCGTGTCATCAGCCGGGCCCAGATATTTTTAAAAGCGGTCAAGCAGATCGTCAAAGCCCGTTTTCCCACCAAATATTTTTACCGGACCCGGGAAATCATTGAAGAGGCCCGCGCACTGGGAGGCGGCATTGTCATCCCGCATCCCGAACAGTTCTGGCCCATTTTGCTGGCCGGCTATGATGTTGACGGCATCGAGGTATGGAACCCCCAGTCCAGGCGATACACGGAGTTTTTAATTTCCGTGTTAAACGAAAAAAACCAGAGGCGCCGGCACGGAGAAACCCCGCTGCTGATTTTCATGGGTGATGACACCCATATGGGGGAAAAACGAAAGGATCCAGAAAACCAGGACCCGGGCAAGGC
>CAZTHW010000140.1:0-6775 GCA_964613595.1 uncultured Desulfobacteraceae bacterium
CACCTGAAAATGACTTAATTCCTTAAAAAAATTTAAAATATTAATCCGTGTAAAATTTGAAACGCTCATTTTAGGTTTGACAAACATTTATTGCCCGCCGGACGGCTTGTGCTTTCCGCATTGCCGCGCGCCATGAAAACCCCCGGGATGATCATGCCAGCAGCCAGCAGATGCGGCCATCCCAGGGATTCATTCAAGATGATAAATCCGCTGACCGCGGCGATCAGCGGCACCAGATTCAAATACACGGCCGTCCGGGCCGGGCCAATGGTTTGCACCGTGTTGTTCCAGATCACATAGGATATGGCTGTGCCCAGGATGCCGGCGCACAAACCGCCCATCCAGGATACGAAACTGACCCGGGCCACGGGCAGGCCGGCCAGCTCGTTTAAGCTCAGCAGCGTCAGACCGGCAATCCCCCACAAAGACCCATAAGCCGTAAACTGCAGCCCGGATCGATCACTTCGGACAAATCGGTTAATCACGGTATACAGGGCCCAGTTCAGCATGGCCCCGACCATCAGCAAATCGCCGCGGATCGTTTCCAGGGAAAAATCGATTCCCCGGGGCACCAGGATTACGGCAATGCCGGCAAAGGAAAGCACAAGTCCCTGCCATTGCCTTGTCTCCAGCCGCTCCAGTCCGAGCAGACGGCTGATAAAACCCACGGCCACCGGCGTGGTGCCGAATATCAGGCCGGCATTTGCCGCAGAGGTGTGATTCATGGCCAAGCTGAAGCAGAACGGAAAGCAGGCCATGCCCAGAAGCCCGAGTCCTGCTGCAAGCAGATGATCATTGAAATCCAGGCGCACCGGTCCGTGGTGCCGGGCATTGATTGCCGCCATGAGCACAAGGGCCAGAACCGCGCTGGCAACGCGCAGATGGGCAAAAGAGAGCGGATCCAGGCTTTCCAGCCCCAGCTTTGTAAAAAGAAACGTCAGGCCCCAGAAAAGGATGACCAGAAGCATCCGCGCGTCACTTGCCCGGGTCCCTGCTTTGCTCTGCGGTTTGTGCATATATCGCCTCCTTGTCTATTAATTATTTTTTCTGCAGACGATGTAATGCACCAAAATCCCGCTGGCGAACGAATTGTTGTGATGGACCTATCACGACAATTGATAAATTGCAGAAACCGGTATCCGCGCTTTAGACTTGCATCCAAAAGGTTTCCCGGCTTAGAGTAAAAACGGAACACGGCAGGCAAGAAAGCAGACACGGAAAGAAACCTGACAAACAAAGCAAAAGATATCATGATATACAACCCGGACCTGGAAATTCATCTGCTCAGGGCCTTTGTGGCGGTGGCGGAATCAAGAAGCTTCACCCGGGCCGCATCCCGGCTCAACCGCACCCAGTCTGCCGTAAGCATGCAGGTCCGGCGCCTGGAGCAGAACCTGGGCCGGCTGCTGTTGACCCGGAATAAGGGCGGGGTGGGACTTACAGACAGCGGGCGGATCATACTGGACTATGCCAGGCAGATCCTGAAAATCAACGACACGGTCATGGCCGAAATCGGGGACCCGGAAGTCAAGGGCCGGGTCCGCCTGGGCATTCCGGACGATTATGCGGCCTACTTGCTGCCGATGGTGTTATCCGGGTTCGGCTCGCTTTACCCCCGGATCTCCCTGGAGGTGTGCTGCGAGTTAAGCGTGGACCTGCTGCGGCTTTTAAGCGACGGGGAGGTGGACATGGCGGTGACCACCCGGCAGCCCCAATCCCCGGGCGGCGAGGTCATTCGACGGGAACAACTGGTGTGGGCAGAGGCAGACGGGTGCCGGCTTCATGATGAAGCTCCCCTGCCCCTGGCGCTGTTTCCCGACGGCCTGTGCGTGTTCCGAGAATCTGCGATCCAGGCCCTGCAGGCCGCCGGAAGGAGTTGGCGTCTCGTGTGCACCAGCCGGGGCCTTGCCGGCATTCGCGCGGTTGTTGCCTCGGCAATGGCCGTTACAGTGGTAACCGAAAATACCGTTTCCCCGAACATGCGGATCATACGGCCTGCAGAGGGGCTGCCGCCCCTGCCCGGGGTGGATATCTCCCTGCACGTATCAGCTTCTCCGGCCAACGAAGCGGTTACCGTGTTTGCCGATTATATCCGCCAGAGTCTGAAAAACAGCTGACCGGTAATCCGCACGATCCCGCGGTGTGCCACGGATTCAGGCAAGGCTTTCGCGGCATCTTTACTTTTCAGGTACTGAACTCAGGAAACATTGGCCGTAGCGGACCGGCCTTCGCTGAAATCCCGTTTTGCCAGTTCCCGCAGGCGTTTTTTGTCCACCTTCTGCACCTCGGTGAGCGGGATCTCGTGGACGATGCGAACCACCCTGGGCACGGCATACTTGGCCACCCGTTCTTTGAGGTAATCCACGACTTCTTTTTCGGTAAGCTCGTCCTGATACTGCTCGAAAGGCTGCAGGTAGACCACCACGCGCTCGCTGCCCTCCCGCTGCGGATCAGGTACGCCTATTGTGGCAGCCATGGCAACCTTGGGATGCCCGTAAAGAATATCCTCGACTTCGCGGGAGTAGACCTTGTAGCCGCTGACAATGATCATGTCCTTGGTGCGGTCCACGATGTAGAAATACCCCCGCTCATCGATTTTGACCACGTCGCTGGTACGCACATAGCCCTCATCATCCAGGCCGGATCCGGGCTCGGGCCAGTAGCCGAGCATGCGCTGGGGGCCTTTCATGCAAAGCTCGCCAGGCTGGCCGGCCAACATTTCTTCGGTGGTCAGCGCCTGGTCCGTATTGACATCCACCAGCTTGATCACCGTGTCCGGATACGGAATGCCTGCAGTGCCGCGCTTTTCGGTCTTTCCCTTGGAAGGACTCTTCTTTGTGAGCCACACCAGCAGGGAAATCGCGTTTCCGAGCACCCATCCCACGAAACGGGTTCCCGCAAGCCGCAGGAAAAAGTTGAAGGTCGGAGTCACACCCGGGATCCCCAGAAACATATTGTTGAGCCGCACCGGAATTCGGCCGCCGAAAATGCGCAGCAGAAACGAGGTATTCACATGGGTGACCGGCGACATCTCCGAAAGCCCGTATCCCTCCATGATGCCGCCACCTGCGGATTTTTCAAATTCCTGCTGGGTGCTTTCCGGAAGCGGGGCAGAGCCGGACATGCCCAGTATTCCGCGTTTTTTCTTCAGGCCGGACTGGCTCATCTTCATGAACTGAGTGGGTACGCCGAATTGCAGCACCGGATTGTAGGCCTCGATCATGGCGGCCATGGAATCAGTGTCCCGGGCATCCGGTATCAGTATCTGATTGGCCCCGAAGATCGTCATGGCGTGCATTACGATATGCCCGTAGGAATGGAAGAACGGAAGCGCCAGCACCACGGATACCGCGCCCTGCAGGAGCCTTCCCGCAGCGCCGAAAACCCCGAAATTCTGCACGGCATTGGCGTAGATGTTGCGGTGGGTAAGCATGCACCCCTTGGGCAGGCCGGTGGTGCCGCCGGTAAACAGCAGGGTTTCAAGGTCATTTTCCACGGCATATGTGAGTTCCGGAGGTTCGGGCGAATACTGCCGGATCAGCTCGGGCAACCACAATTCCCCGTTTCCTGCCGGAGATGCCGCAGAAGGCGAGTCCGAGTAATCGGAAAGGCGGGTCCATATCAGGTGCTCGATATCCGTGTTTTCCACCACATCCCGGGCCACTTCGGCCGTGTCCTGCGCGATCAGGACCCTGGGACTGCCTTCAGTAAACTTGTGTTCCAGCGTGTGCAGCGGCTCCAGGGAGCTTGACGGGATATGCACCAGCCCGGCCCGGCTGATGGCGTAATCACAGATCACAAACTGGATGGATGTCGGCAGAAGCGTTGCCACCCGGTCACCTTTTTTCAGTCCCAGGGCAGCCAGCGCGGTTGCCAGACGCTCCACCTGATCTTTGACTTCCGGGTATCGCAGTTTGTATCCCATCTGGATTAAGCCGTTTTTTTTGTACTTCTTTGCCGCACGCGTCAGCATGTCCCAGACCGGGCGGTCCGGATACGGGGCAAACGACTCCGGAATACCAAAAACCTTGTATTCATTTTTCCACGGCATTTCCACTTGATTTTTCAACGGGGGGCACCTCCTTTGATAATGGCATATTAATAACCGTTGCCCGAACCCGGCAGGAATTATTAGGCAAAGAGAATAGACTGACATATCAGTACATACCCTTCTAAATAAAGGTTCGGCCCCTTCATGTCAACCCTTTTCTTTCCCCGGCAAATACCAAGGCAGCACGCCCGCACTATCCTCTGGTTATTTCACAATCCGGACAAATTCACTGAAAGCCTCGCCTTCGGCCACTTCCATCAGCTCAAAAAGTGCCATTTCCGTGGTGCTGATGGCCGCCCCCATGTCCCGCATCCGATCCAGAGCCATCTGCCGATTCTCCGGGGTACGGGAGGATACGGCATCAGCCGCGACCTGCACTTCGTATCCCATATCCATCAGTCCCGCCACTGTCTGGTAAACGCAAACATGCGCCTCAATGCCGCAAACCAGGATTTGCATCCGGCCGGTTTCCCGGATTTTACCGACAAAGGAGGGATCGCCGCATGCATTGAACGCGGTTTTCTCAACCGGCGCAAAATCACCCAGAAGCTTTTGTATTTCCGGGATGGTGGGCCCCAGCCCCTTCGGGTTTTGTTCGGTCACAATCACCGGCAAGCCAAAAAGCCGGGCGCCCCAGGCCAATTTTTCCAGGTTGGTCAGCACCCGCCCCGAATCGGAAACGGTTCGGGCCAGCTTTCCCTGGACATCGATCATCAAAAGCACTGCCTGATCTGAAGTGAGCATATCCTCCCCTCCAAATGTTACTGAAATACGTGTTTTGGATTCTGCGTTGACATCTAAACATTATATGAAATATAATCCCAATAAAATCTTCTTTGTTTTTCTTCCTTCGCATTGTAACCAAGCAAACAGCAGAGACAGCCTCGGGGGGAAACACAAATTTCCGACGACAAGATGCAAAGAAAACAGACCCTGCGCAAAAAGCGCCACGCCATGGCGCTGGTGACCTACCTGGTCCCGCTTACAGTCGTCCTGCTCTGCTGGCATTACGGCCTGGCCCCGATCCGGGCGGTATATCATTTTGCCGTACTGGTGCTTATCATAAACCTGTCCATCCTCTTTGTGATCCACAACAATCTCAACCTGAAACTGCGGGACCCGAGCATGACGGCCATACATCTGTCCGTATCCGCCATTCCCATGCTCTGGGTCATGTATTTTCTGGAAGCCGGCCACGCCCGGGCCGTGTTTATGATGTTTTTGGTGGTGGCCGCATTGTACGGAATTTTTGAACTCAATATCCGCCGTTTTCTCATGGTCTGCCTCTGGATTCTCGGCCTCTACGGGATCCTTGTACTGCTTTTGTGGTGGCGCAAGCCGTATACCCTGGATTTTTCCATGGAACTGATCCAGGCCATTGCTTTTATAATGGTCATGATCACAACCGCCATGCTGGGCGGGTTTATCAGCAGTCTGCGGACAAAACTGAGCAAACGCAACACAGAACTGCACGAGGCCGTTGAAAGAATCGAGGAACTGCTCAACATCGATTCGCTCACGGGTGTAAACAACCGCCGGCATCTTTTTGACGTGCTGACAGGAGAAATAAACCGCTACAGCCGGGGAAACATATCCTTCAGCATCCTTTTGATGGATATCGACAACTTTAAGAAAATCAATGACACCTACGGGCATCTGGCCGGGGACGAAATTCTACGCCGGATCGCCTCGTCCCTGTCTGAAAACAGCAGAGTCATTGACACTTTAGGCCGTTACGGGGGAGAGGAATTTTTGATGGTGCTGCCGCAAACGCCCCTGGAAGGGGCGGCAACAAAGGCCGAAAAAGTGCGGCAGCAGGTTGAATCCCTCACCTTCACGGACATCGCAAAAGACCTGCGCATCACCGTCTCGATCGGGGTTTCAGAGTACCGGCAGGGCGAGCATATTGACAACACCCTGCTGCGCGCCGACCAGGCCATGTATGCAGCCAAGGATAAAGGGCGCAACCGTGTGGCAACCGAAATTGAATTTGCTGACGGGCATCCCGCCCAATAAACGCATCGGCCCGAAAACCCCTATGTCTGCCTGCCCGCAAGAGCTTCGGCCATGGAATCCACCACGCGGACTTCGGTGGAGACGGCCCGGGCCTTTTCCGCGAATTCATCGATAAGTTTCTGTTGCTCTGTCATAATCCGTCTTTCCAGGTTTTTGCGCACCCACCGGTTCCTGCAGACCGGAAGACTGCTGCAGGGCTTGGGCATAGAGTTCCACCGGATGTTTCACCGCCATGGCATGTCCGCCGCGGGACAGCAGATCGGTAATCTGGAGCATGCAGGCCGGGCACCCGGTGGCCACGGTATCCGCACCGGTCTCAAGAATTGCGGCCAGTTTTTTCTGCCCGATTTTATCTGACAGCCCGTAATGCTGCAGGTTAAAGCTGCCGCCCATGCCGCAGCATCGGTCCGGCTCGCGCATTTCCGCAACATTTACATCCCCTGCGGCTGCCAGCACGGTTCGCGGCTGCCGGGAAATCCCCAGGGACTTTTTCAAATGGCACGGGTCGTGGTAAGTGAGGCTTTTTGCGCCGGATGCCGACGCTGCCGGGGCCTGCACGCCAAGCACGTCAACAAGCAGTTCGTTGATATCCCGGGTTTTTTCGGATACGGCCAATACCTTCTCCCGGATTTCCCCGGTCAGCCCGCCGGCCCCGGCCCCGATCATGGCAGGCCAGAACTTTCGGATGGTGGCGGTACAGGTGGCACA
>CAZTHW010000141.1:0-6747 GCA_964613595.1 uncultured Desulfobacteraceae bacterium
ATATTGTACGGGGAAAAGCAGACATGTTCCGGGTATTGTGCGCAGATGCGCTGCATGGCCTGCCGGGTCTTTTCCAGCGAGGCCGCATCGTGGCGGAGTCCGCCCGCATATCCAACGGGCGCGGAAAACATGTTGAAAGTCAGCCGGCAGTTGTTTTTCGCCAGCAGTTCGGCGACTTCTTCGGCTTCATCGATGTTGCCCGGGGTAAACGTATAAACGAAAACCGCCCGCGGGTCATCCCGGTAATTGTCGATCTGCCTTTCGAGCATGTTCTTGGCGCCCCTGAGGCGATGGCTGGTTTCATCGTTTCCCCATACAGAGATGTGAATCTGGTAGTCCACGGCGCTGTCAATGCGCTTAATCCCGTTGGTGGCAATGCACCCCAGGGGGATTTCCTCAAAGCAGACCCGGCACAACTCGGGTACCAGGGAGGGTTCTGCGCCTGCGAGCACCACGTAGGTGATCCCCCGCTGTTTTTCGTGGGCCATGAGTCGGCGCCACTGCTCCGGATCCCGGTTTTCCGTGACCGCAGCCTTGTCGCCCTGGTAGTAGTAACACCCCTCGCAGTCGATATTGCACCGGTGGGTCATGTCATAGGTGGACTCCCGCAGGAAAAAGTATTTTCGAACTTTTTCCCATTTCTCCCGTATTCCGTCAACGGCGGTAATATCGGAGAATTTCCAGGCTTGTGCTTCCGGTGTTGCAAGGGCTTCACTCCCCTGCTGATTGAATTTCGCCACAATTGCCCCTTGTATTTGGTTTCAGTAATGCGCTAGTTTTTCACGGGTGCATGCGCGAGTACGTATTCAGCGATCAGCCGGAGGGATTTGAGCTTCGGGTAATCATCCTCGTCAATGCTGATGCCGTATTCGTCCTGAAGTACCAGCGCCACGGTGGCAAGATCCATACTGTCAACCCCGACTTCATCGATTAAGTCCAGGTCCGGATCAAAGGTATGCGGGGTTACATCCTCGAGTTTCAACTCGTCAATGATAATTCTGGCCACCCCTTCGATGGTATCCTGAAGTGTCAATTCCTGCTGCATGGTTTTTTCGTTCTCCCTGTTTGGTTGACTATTTGATCGAATCCGTGGAAATCCGCCCCTTACAGGCCATTTCCCCATCAACGGACATTTGAAATGAAAAGGTCCCCGCTTTGCCATCCACAGGAGTGGCGGCAACATGGATGGCTTCATCAGGCCTTATAATGCGCCTGTATTTCACGCGTTTGACCGCGCCGGGATCTTGTTTCCGGCCGGTTGCTTGCCGAATCATGTCAAAAACGATGGCCAGTTGGGCAATTGCCGGCAATATGGGATTGCCCGGAAAATGACCGGAAAACCACGGAGAGTCTGCGGGCACAACGGCCCTGGCGCGAATGTTCCCCTCGGAATCGGTTTTCAAATTTTCCAGGCAATGCCAGTTATTTTGCATTTACCCTGCCTGAGCACTGTTTTTAAAACTCGTACTACATTCAACCCCTGTTTTTCAATCCCGTATCAGCAGTCATGCATAAAGGGAATTAACGCATTTGTCAACTTTGATAAGCCTGTAAAAAGTCTTTTTTACAGGCAGTGTTAAGTTTTAAGTGATTAAGTAAAATCAAAAAGTTGTATTTTCATTTCTTGGCGGGTATAACATTTTTCAGACTTTTTACGAAGCCGTCAACTTTGATCAAAAACCAAAAAGCAGGGTGTTCATAAAATTCTCTGAAAAAGCCCGACACTTTCCGGATTTTGGCAGGGCCGGGCCGGCATTGAACACCCGGGTTTCACCAGAAGCTTTCAATATTGTGAGGCTCTGCAAAAAAACACCGGGCTTCAACGACTTTCGCAGAATCGGGCCGGCGCGGAAATTAGCGCATATGTCGTCCCTACCTGGCCAACCGCCTCGGCAGTTTTACCCATCGAATTCAGAAGAACTTCAAAATCCCCGGGGTCAAAGACAAACCCTCTGGATCGGGAAGTCTGAATCAGCCTGTGGTAAGCTGGCCGGGCTTTCTCTGGCGGGGACTGTCGTAAGGGCTGTATGAAACTTGACAAGAAGTCCGGGCACCTATAATATACTTTAATTTTTTCGCAGGCTCAAAAGGCTTGCCAGGGCCTGCCCGGATTGTTCCCAGACAAGGATAGAAAGATATGACAAAAACTCCGCAAAAAGGCGGGCACACGCTCGTAATCGACGGTTCGGAAATTTCCCTGCAGCAGATCGTCCGGGTAGCCCGGGGCGAGGCGGCCGTTGAAATCGATACGGGCGCCGAATTCACTGCTCACATGGAACAGTCCCGGGCCGTGCTCACCCGCGCCCTGGAACAGGAACTGCCCGTATACGGGGTAACCACGGGATTCGGCAAATGCTGCGGCAAACGGATGATTTCCGAGGTGGCCGAACAAAACGGCATAAACCTGATCCGCTTTCACGGCTGCGGCACGGGCGCGCCCTTTGGTGCGGAAGAAACCCGGGCGGCCATGGTATGCCGGCTTGCCTGCTTTGCCAGGGGGTTCTCGGGGGTTTCAATGGCGCTGATGCAAAAGATTGCCGAACTGTTAAACGCACACATCACGCCGGTTGTGCCGTCCGAAGGTTCCGTGGGCGCATCCGGGGACCTCACGCCCATGTCTTACGTGGCAGCCGTGCTTATGGGAGAACGTCAGGTGTTTTACCGCGGCCGGCAAATGCCGGCTGCAGAAGCACTTGCTGAGGCGGACATTTCTCCCCACCGGTTTTTCCCCAAGGAACCGCTTGCCATCATGAACGGCACGGCCATGATGACCGGTGTTGCCGCCATTGTCCTGGACCGGGCGGCAAAGATTGCAAATGCCGCCGCTTGCGCCACCGCCCTGTGCATCCATGCCATCGGCGGCAATTCCCATCATTATCATCCGGCCATATCCAGGGCAAAGCCGCATCCCGGCCAGAAGGATGCAGCCGCCCGGATTGCAGAACTGCTTTCCTCTGAAACGCTGCCGGAAAGCTTGGCCACAAATGGACCGGAAACGCTGCAGGACCCGTATTCCGTACGCTGCGCCCCCCAGGTTATAGGGGTTCTCACAGACGCCCTTGACTGGGTACGTCAATGGCTGAGCATCGAGGCAAATAGCGCAAACGACAATCCGTTATTCGATTCCGAATCCGGCACCGTGCTCATGGGCGGCAATTTTTACGGCGGACATGTGGCATTTGCCATGGACGGCCTCAAAAGCGCCCTGGCATCCGCGGCGGACATGGCCGATCGGCAGGTGGCGCTCATGGTGGATGCCAATGTCAACCGGGGGCTGCCCGCGGACCTGGTCGGCGTGGAAGATACCGAAAAACCGTTTCATCACGGTTTCAAGGCCATGTCCATCAGCGCTTCGGCACTTGCTGCAGAAGCGCTCAAGCAAACCATGCCCGCAGCTTCTTTCTCCCGGTCCACGGAGTCGCACAACCAGGACAAGGTGAGCATGGGAACGATTGCGGCCCGTGATGCAAAACGCATTTGCGAATTGGCTGAAAAAACCATTGCCATCTGCCTGCTGGCCGGCATTCAGGCCTGCGAACTCCGCGGAAACTTGGAAAAGCGGACAAAACTGGCGAAACTGGTCAGCATCCTCCGGGAAATCGCGCCGCCGACCATTGCCGACCGTCCCATGGATACGGATATCGACAGCCTTTCATCTGCAATCGCAGACTCCGGAATTTTTGCATCCGCCCCTTGCTGATGCCCGTATTTCCAGCGGCAGAACCATGTTTTTTTGTTAAATAAACCAGACAGAATCGTAAAAAGTAAATTTTTAGAGGGCGCCGTAAAAATGAAACAACCCGATCCGGACAAAACCTGTGAACGCAAATTCGCGGTGCCGTTTCACGATCTGGATCCCATGGAGGTGATGTGGCACGGCAATTACTTCAAATACTTCGACATCACCCGGGACGCGCTGTTTCGCAAGCTCGGCGTGGACCTCTACCGGGTATACAGGGACACACAGTATATCTTCCCCATTATCCGGACCAGCATCAAGCATGTCCTGCCCCTGCGCTTCAGAGACGAGTTCACCTGCCGGGCAACGTTGAAGGAGGTCAACTACAAGATCACGATCGCATTTGAGATCCGGCTTGTCGAAGACAACCGGGTCAGCGCCAGGGGCAAAAGCGAGCAGGCGGCAATCAAAATCCCGGAAATGGAGACCATGCTCCGGATACCCGATGACATCCGCGAGGCGCTGGGGTTTTAAGAATGAATCCATACGGAAGTACTGCAGAAGCCTTTATCACCGGATATGAACGGCTGGGCGCCTGGTCCGGCGTACTCGACGAAATCAATGTCTTCCCGGTGGCAGACGGGGACACGGGCCGCAATCTCATGATCAGCCTGGCGCCGCTGCGGGAAATCCAGGGCCGGGACCCGGCTGAAACCCGACGCCGGCTCCTGTTTGCAGCCAGGGGCAACTCCGGCAACATTGCAGCCCGATTCGTGGTCGAACTGCTCAGCGCCGAATCCATTGATCAACTGCCGCGGGCGGCAAGAACCGGCTCCCAAAACGCCCGCAGTGCGGTTCACGACCCCAGGCCCGGAACCATGCTCACGGTGCTGGAACGATTTGCAGATGCGCTGGCGGATCCGGAAAACCGGGAGGACAGCGAAAACTTCCCGGAATCGGTGATCGATCAAATCCAGACCGCGGTACACGAAACCCCGGAGATGCTGCCGGAATTAAAAGAAGCCGGGGTAGTGGATTCCGGTGCACTTGGAATATTTCTTTTTCTGGAAGGATTTTTGAAATGCTTTTCCAGCCGGGCAGATACTTTCCGCTCGATTTCAGATATTTTCGGCGACAGCCTGAAAATCGCCGCAGGTTTCAGCCGGTCAGCGGACAAGGGCTATTGCGTGGATTTCGTGGTACGCATGGACGAAAATACCGGCCGGCCGGAGGACCGCATCGCAGATACGGACGACAGCGCCCTGGTCTATACGTACCAGGATTACGCAAAGGTCCATTTGCACACAAACGATGCAGCGGAGCTGAAGCAACGGGTCAAAAACATGGGGCATATCGTTCAGTGGAGCCAGGACGATCTTGCCCGGCAGACCGCGGATTTCCACATGCCCGCAGCCCGGGGGCCGGTTCACATCGTCACGGACGCGGCAGGCTCGCTTACCCGGCACCAGGCGCGCCGCCTGGGATTCACGCTGCTGGAAAGCTACGTCACCCTCGGCGAAACCTGCACGCCGGAAACCTGCGTGGACCCGGAAACGCTTTATCAGGCCATGCGCGACCGGGTTCCGGCTTCCACTTCCCAGTCCTCGGTATTTGAACGCCACCAGCATTATGCACGGCTGCTGGCCCAGCATCAAAACGTGGTTTACCTGTGCGTGGGCTCCGTATACACAGGAAATTACCAGGTGGCAACTGAATGGAAAAAGCAGCACGACCCGGAAGACCACCTTACGATCATCGATACCGGAGCAGCATCGGGGCGGCTTGCCGCGGCAGTCATTGCAACCGCCAGGTACGCCGCCCGCGCGGAAACAGCCGGCCAGGTGATCGCATTTGCACAAGCGGCATCGGAAAAAAGCGGGGAATATATCTTTCTCGATGAGCTCAAATATCTGGCCACAGGCGGGCGAATGTCGAAAACCGGCGCCTTTTTCGGGGATATGATGCACGTAAAGCCGGTGATCACCCCCACGCCGCACGGAGCGGAAAAAGTCGGCATTGTCAGAAACACCCGGGCCCAGATCCGTTTTGCGCTTGAGCGGCTCAGCCGGGACCTGCGCGACGAACCCGAATCCCTGATACTGCTTGAATACACGGATAACCGCAAATGGGTGGAAGACCGGGCCGCGGCAGAGATCCGGCGAGTTTTTTCAAAGGCTGAAATACTCTTGCAGCCGCTTTCACTGACATCGGGCGTACATATCGGCCCCGGGGCCTGGGCCGTGGCCTATTACGGGCGGCAGCCGGAACAGGGAGATGCAGGCTGAATGGATCATTTTTTATCAAGCACTGAAGCCCGGCATCAGACCGGCCCAAAAGACCGTTTCGCCGTGGTGATCCCGGCTTACAACCACGCCCGTGCCGTGGAAAAGGTCATCGCGGAAGCCCTGGAACTCGGGTTGCCCGTCTTTGTCGTGGATGACGGATCCACTGACGACACCCGTAAACTCATCTGCCGATTTTCAGACATCCGCATTATTACCCACGAAAAAAACATCGGAAAGGGCGCGGCCTTGGTGTCCGGTTTTTCAGAAGCCGCTCAAATCGCGGACTGGGCGGTCACCATGGATGCCGACGGCCAGCACAATCCGCGGGATGCGAAAAGCCTGATCCGGGCTGCCCGGCAATACCGAAAAGCACTGATCGTGGGTCGCCGCACCGGCATGGACGGTCCCCACGTGCACTGGACCAGCCGGTTTGGCAGAAAGTTTTCCAATTTCTGGGTGCGTGCCTCCGGCGGCCCGAAAATCCTGGATTCCCAGAGCGGATTCCGGATCTATCCACTGCCCGAGGCCCTGGCCTGGAAGACAAGGTCCAGGCGTTTCGAATTCGAGGTGGAAATCCTGGTGCGCGCCCACTGGCAGGGCGTGCCTGTCGTCGAGGTGCCCGTGGGCGTCAGTTACCTGCCGGCCGGACAGCGCATCTCCCATTTCCGGCCGTGGCAGGATTTTTTCAGAAACGCGAAAACCTTTACCGGCCTGATCGTGCGCAGATTTTTTCCTAAATTGAGCGATTTTCAAGTTTGCCGCAGATACAAGGAAGATGCAGAC
>CAZTHW010000142.1:0-6729 GCA_964613595.1 uncultured Desulfobacteraceae bacterium
GGGCGCGATGCTGCTGTTTTCAGCCGCGCTATGGCTGTCTGCGCCTTCGGGTGCGAATCCATACCCTTTTGCGGCAGCCGGGGTTTTACTGGCGCTGCTGATCCATCATTTCGGGTTTTTAAAAATCGTGGACAAAAACCTGGACAGGATCCTTTCCATCGGCGCCAAGCGGTGCCTGTTTTCCTTTTTCCCCTGGAAGAGTTATCTGGTCATTGCCGTCATGGCTGCCATGGGCGTGCTGTTGCGTCATTCCGCGATTCCCGGGCGGTATCTGGCAGTCTGTTATATCGGCATCGGCCTGGCCCTGGTACTGTCGAGCATGAGATATATGCGGGTTTTCTTCAGGGAAATCAGAAGGGATCAAACGAGCTGATGTTTTTCGGGGCTGTCAGCCGGTTTGCGTGCCCTATCCGGTAAGGCCCGGCCGGACTCACAGCGGCACGGGCCTTGTATCTTCAGTGCTAGAACCGTTCAATGAGTTTGTCGATCAGGTAGGAGCTTTCCCGGATGGCCTGCTCGCCAAACGGGCCGAACCACTCGGCGATTTTTTGGAATTCGGATATGAACCGCTGCTTGTCGCCTTTTTCCACCATTTCCAGGTTTTCATAAATATTGTGGATGTAGTCCTTTAAAAGCTGGCGGCGCTGATCAGAGGCGAATATGATTTCCGCATACATGGCCGCGTCCTGGGCAAACAGCCGGCCCACCATGCCCAGCTCCAGGCGGTAGATGGGGCTGGAAAATTCCAGGGTGCGCCCCACGGGCACTTTTTTGCGCTCGATGAACTGGCCGAAGGCAAACGTGGCAAAATGGCGCAGCGACTGGACCACCGCCATGATATCATCGTGCTCTTCAGCCGTTGCAGTGACGATCACGGCCCCCCATGCCGTGAACTGGTCGAGCACCCACTGACCGGCCTCGCTGTCGCGCCCCGGGGTGGCCACCACGATCTGCTTGTCCAGCGAGGAAGTGGTCGGGCCGAACAGGGGGTGCATCCCTAGCACCGGGCCCTTGTGTGCAGCGGTCATGGCCTCTACGGGCGCCTGCTTGATGCTGGTGATATCGCTCAGCACGGCGTTTTCCGGCAGGTGCGGGGCCAGGGCGTGTATGGTTTGAACGGTTTTTTCAATGGGCACCGAAACAATGGCCAGGTCCACGTCCGCGCACAACTCGCCGACCCGCTCCCAGTCGTTTCTGCCCATCAGGCGGACCCGGTAGCCGGCCCCGGAAAAGCAGGCCTCGAAATACCGTCCCATTTCTCCGTATCCCCCCACGATCAGGACCACGGCCCCGGGGCGGATGCCATTTTTGCGCATCTGCCCGGTCTGCTCCACCCTGGACTGGCGCAGGATGGTGCGGTACAGTTCCTCGATGAAATCCGGGTCCATGCCGGCCTCCCGGCCCTGGCGGCGCCGCAGCGATATCAGGTCTTCTTCCCGGGCCGGGTGGTAGACCGGCAGGTGATGTTTTTTCTTGATTTCCACGATCCGGTGGACCAGTTTCTGCCGCTCTGCGAGCTGGGTGACGATCTTTTCGTCCGCCGCGTCGATTTTTTCCCGCAGGGCCTCGAGTTCCCCGGAATCGTCCGGATCATTTCGCTGATTGCTCATAGTGCGCAGTCCTTTCCGTTTGGCTCGCTATGCACCGAAAAAGCATATAATAACCGGTGCGGATGTCAAGCACAAGCCCGCAAGTTGCGTCCGGGGCAGGTTGTTTTTTGCACGGGGCGGCAAAAAACGTTATTGTTGCATGCTGGATCTGCATAAGGACGCTTGGATGCCGGAACGAATATGAAACGCAAAATTGTTATATCCCTTGCCATGGGCGCTGTGCTCTCCGCTCTGGGATTTTACTTCGCATTCCACAGCGTGCCGTTTGACGAGCTGGCGCAGAGCATGGCCGGCATCAATTACCTGTGGCTGATTCCGGGGGCGGGCATCGGACTGGTATCCTTCATGGTTCGCACGCTTCGGTGGCAACTGATTTTGGGCAGTTCCCTGAAACTCTCATTTTTCTCCGCATTCCATCCCCTGATGATCGGTTTTTTGATCAACTCGGTGCTTCCCGGCCGCGTCGGGGAACTGGCGCGGCCGGCCATTATCCGGAAGCAGGGCAATGTGCCGTTTTCCCAGGGACTGACCACCATTGCCGCGGAACGGATTTTTGACGCCATCACCCTGATGGCCCTGTTTGCCTGGGTGCTGACCACGGTGTATATCGACCCGGATTTACAGACGGAGTTTCGCGGACACCAGTTGAGCCGGCAGACCCTGGAAGGCCTTGCTTCCATGATGATCTGGCTCTGCATTTTCCTGAGCGCAGCAGCCGTTACAATCAGCATTCCAAAGGTTCAGCGGGTTTTAAAGCAGATGGTGCTAAAGGCGCCTTTTATGATGTTTCCTCCGGGCAGTTCTGCAGGCAGGAGGGTGCAGGAGAAATGCTGCCTGCCGGTGACCCGGGTTATTGATCACGTTGCCGCAGGGCTTTCCATGATCCGGCAGCCCGTGAACCTGCTTCTGTGCCTGGTTTATTCCTTTGCCGTCTGGCTGCTCCAGGCGCTGGCCATTTACGTGCTCGCATTCGGGTTTCCGGCCATCGGGCTGGGCTTTGGCGAGATGCTCACCGTGTTTATCGTAATCTGCTTTTTTATCATGCTGCCCTCTGTGCCCGGATTCTGGGGGCTCTGGGAAGCCGGGGGCGTGTTTGGCATGGCCCTGTTCGGCGTAAGCCAGGGCAATGCGGCCGGCTTTTCCCTGCTCAATCATGCCATGCTGATGTTTCCGGTGCTGATCGTGGGGGTGTATTCTGCTGCTGTTACCGGGGTCAATATCCTGCATGTCAGCTACGAGGGGGCCCGCAAGGCCAGGGAGGCAGACATCTGACCCGGTGGGCTGCGCGGCGGGTCAGCAGAGCAGTTTGCCTGCCTGGTATTGCGGCATGGGCGCGTTGTAATACCATCCCTGTCCGTACTCGCACTTCATCTGTTGCAGGATTTCCACCTCGGCTTCTTCTTCAATGCCTTCGGCCACCACCTTCATGCCCAGACGGTGGGCCAGTTCGATGGTGCTGCCAACGATTGCCTGGTTACGGAGGGTCTGGTGGATATGGCGAATCAGGGAGCGGTCGATTTTCAGCGTGTTAAACGGGAAACGGTTCAGGTAATTCAGTGAACAATATCCCTTGCCGAAATCATCCAGTGATGTGCGGACCTCGAGTCGTCCCAGTTCATCCAGGATTTCAGCCAGCCTTTCCGTGTTTTCGATCAGTGCGGTTTCCGTGAGTTCGAGATTGATGTTCCGGCTCCGGACGCCGCTTTTTGACATGGCATTTTCCAGAATGCTCAGAAAATCGGGTTCCGCGAATTGATGCGCCGAAACATTGACGCTGATCGTGAAATGGTTGTTATCGCCCGCCATTTTTCCCCACCGGGCGGCCTGGCGGCACACTTCATGAAGGATCCAGTTGCCCAGCGGGATAATCAGGCCGGTATCCTCGGCAATCCGGATGAAATCGTCAGGCATGATCATCCCTTTTTCCGGGTGGTTCCAGCGCACCAGGGCTTCATATCCCGCAATATCGCCGGTATTCATTGAGATGATGGGCTGATAATGCATGACCATCTGTTTGTTGTGCAGAGCCTGACGCAAATCGGGTTCCAGTGCCAGCCGGCGCATGGCTTCCTGGTGGAGGGTGTCGTCAAATATCTTGAATCCGCCCCGGGAGCCGGCCCGGCTTGCGGCCAGACCGGCATCACGGAGCATTGTTTCAGCACTGGCGTAAGGAGGATTGTTGTAGGCCACGCCCACGTGAATTTTCCCGGCAAATTCATGCCCTTCCAGATATAGCGGCTCTGAGAGGGCTTCAAAAATGCCGATGGCCACGGCATCGCCCTGAGCGGTCGACTTCAGGTCAAATAGCAGTATGGCAAAGCTTCGTTCCCCGGTTCTGGCCATGAGCGCGTCATCGGGCAGAAACGATTCGAGTTGCCTGGCCCGCTTGGCAAGATATTTATCCGCGGCCGCGCGGCCCAGGGTTTCAAAGATCAGTTGATACTTGCCGATTCGCACGGAAATTACGGCAAAAAGAAACGGATGGCGGTTATTTCGATGGATCTGTTCGGTCAACCGCTGGATAAAATAGCGTTGATTGGGCAGGCCCGTGGCAGAGTCATAGGTGCGCAGGTATTCTTTCTCGATGTCCCGGAGCCGTTTCTTCTCGAGGCAGGCAAATATCCGGGCGCGCAGCATCACGGGATTGAAGGGTTTGGTCAGGTAGTCCTCCGCACCCATTTCAATGCACTTAACAGCGCTGTCCGTGTCGTCCAGGGCGGTGACCATGATAACCTGAATGTTTCTAAGGTTTACATCGGATTTCATGGTCTTGAGAACTTCCCGGCCGTCGAGTTCCGGCATTATGACATCGAGCAATACCAGATCCACGCGGGTCGTTTTCAGCCGTTCTAAGGCCTGCCTTCCGTTTTCCGCTTCGTAGATAGCGGAAATGCCTTGTTTTTCCAGCATCCTGGCCAGTGCAAACCGGGTGGACCGCTCGTCCTCTACCACGAGGATGGTGGCATCGTTATCGCTCATCAGCGGTTCCGCTTATTATTCGCCCTTGAAAACGGGTTGACGTTTTTCCAGAAACGCGGTGAATCCTTCCTGTGCATCCTTGGACGCGCCGGCGGTCTTGCTGCCATCGCGCTCGACTTTCAGGCCCTGATCAATGCCTTCATATATGCCGGCAGTCATTGCGCGCAGCACGCAGCCCACGGCCACGGGCGGACGTTCGGCCAGCTTCTGGGCAAAGTTTGTGACTTCATCCATGAGTTTTTCCGGCGGCACGATCTGGTGGACCAGTCCTGCCTCCAGGGCTTCTGCCGGGCCCAGGCGCTTGGAAAACAGGATCATGTCCAGGGCCTTGGCACGGCCTACTTCCCGCATCAGGCGCTGGGTGCCGCCCCAGCCCGGGATGATGCCCAGGTTGAGCTCGGTCAGGCCGATCTGGGCCTTGGTCGAGTCCGCCATGATCCGGAAATGGCAGCAAAGGGCAAGTTCCAGCCCCCCGCCGAAAGCGTGACCGTTGAGGGCGGCAATAACGGGTTTTTCAAACCGGTCGATCCGGGTCCACATCTCCTGGCCCTTGGGCCCGGTCGTGGCCTGGTTTGCCGCGTCCTTGACGTCAAAGCCGGCGGAAAAGCATTTTTCCCCGGAGCCTGTAAGGATGACGGCCCGGACGTTTTTGTCGTTTTCCACCTTGCCGAGTTTTTCCTCCAGATCCTCCAGCGCCGCCAGGCTCCAGGCATTGGCCGGGGCCCGGTTGAAGGTGATGGTAGCGATCTGATCCTTGATTTCCAGAAGGTTGAGTTCTTCTGCCATTGTTACCTCCTTTGGCGATATGCGTTTGGTTGTCTGCAACCGGGTCGTCGGATCGGGCGCTGCATTTGATCCGATGCAAATGCGGCTGAAAAATCACTATAACTTCTCCGCCTGTGAATTTAAAGCGGATTTTTCAGTCCCGGCCCCCTCTTGTTTCAGACGCCGCCAAAGCCGTCGTCTGCGATTTCAATGGCCGCACCGCAGCCGTCAGTGATGGAATCGAGCCGGCCGAGGCTTTCGGGAAGCATGGTGCGGATGAAAAATTCCGCGGTCTTGACCTGGCCCTCGTAAAATGCCTGGTCCTTTTTTTTGACCCTGTCCGCCAGTTTCTCGGAAGCCACCTGGGCCCGCCACAGAAGCATCCAGGCGATGATCACGTCTCCGGTAACATCCAGAAACGGCCAGGAGTGGGCGAATGCGGTTTTCACTTTTTCCGACATTGCGGTTTTCCCGAGCTGCATGCTCGTTTCTCCGAGCCGGTTGACTGCATGCTCCACTTTTTGGGCCAGCGGGGCCAGGGTTTCATGATTTTTGGCTTCAGCCGCGGTCTTCTGCATTTCGCCCAGCAGGCTACCGAAAACCTGACCCTTTTTCATGCCGAGCTTGCGGCCAAGCATGTCCATGGCCTGGATGCCGCTGGTGCCTTCGTAGATGGAGGCGATTTTGCAGTCCCGCGCGTACTGTTCCACCGGGTAGTCCTTGCAGTAGCCGGCCCCGCCGTATACCTGGATGGCCTGGATACATACCTCGTGGCCGTGCACGGCCAGATAGTCCTTGATAATCGGGGTGAGCAGGTCGTAGATGTCTGAGTGGAATTCGCGCTCCTCCTCGGTTCCGGCCAGGGCGGCCCTGCTGCGGCACCTGGCGGTATAGTAGAACAGGCTGCGCATGCCGTCGACGTATGATTTCATCCACAGCAGCATGCGCCGGACGTCCGGGTGCTTGATAATGGGCACGGGCGGGGCCTCATTGTTGAAAAAATCGTTCATGTCCCGCCCCTGGATGCGCTCGCGGGCGTAGTTGACCGCCAGCATGTAGGCAGAAGAAGCGTAGGCCAGGCCCTGCAGGCCGGTGGCCATCCGCGCGCCGTTCATCATGTTGAACATGATGCGCATGCCTTTTTGTTCCTCGCCGAGCAGGTATCCGATGCATTTGCCCCTGGAGCCCAGGGCCATGCTGCAGGTGGCATTGGCGTGAATGCCGTGTTTTTCCTCCACGCCGGTGCAGACGATGTCGTTTCTTTGGCCCGGCGTGCCGTCGGCGTTTAACAGGTACTTGGGCACGATGAAAATCGAGATCCCTTTGGTGCCTGCGGGATCGCCCTCGATGCGGGCCAGGACCGGGTGGATAATGT
>CAZTHW010000143.1:0-6713 GCA_964613595.1 uncultured Desulfobacteraceae bacterium
CCCATGGCCCGGGCCGCGTTTTCCGGAAACGAGTATACCGGCACGTGGTGCTCCTGCAAATATTTCGAGCCGGCCGATACGTCCACCACGCCCATGAAACAGCAGATGATGGGCTTGTCCGTGTTGTTGTAAATATTGACGATCGCCTTGGCCGTGCCGATGGCATCGGTCATGGATTGCGGGGTCAGGATCATGAGCACGCAGTCCACGCCGTCGTCCTTGATCACAGCGTCCAGCGCATGCTCGTAGCGTTTGCTCGGGGCGTCTCCGATAACGTCCACGGGGTTGTTGAAGTTGGCCGTGGGCGGCAGGTGCTCGCGAAGTGCCGCGTCGGTTTCCGGCGAGAATTTGGCCAGTTTCAGGCCGGATACCTCGGTCATGTCCGTGGCAATTATGCCGGGGCCGCCCGCGTTGGTAATAATGGCGGTCCGGTTGCCCGAAGGCAGCCGGTTGGCGGAAAATGCGCCCGCGTAGTCAAAAAGCTCATCCACCGTATCCACCCGGATAATGCCGGCTTCATGGAAAATGGCGTTGTATACAGCCTCCGAGCCGGCCAGCGCCCCGGTGTGCGAGGACGCGGCCTTTGCCCCGGATGCGGTTTTTCCGGACTTGATCACCAGGATCGGCGTGGGCCGGTGGGCCGAGGTGATATGCTTGATCTGGTTGACAAAGTCCTCGCGCATGCGGAGTTGTTCCATGTAAACCATGATCACCCGCGTTTCCGGGTCCCTGTGATAGTAGCGCAGCAGGTCGAATTCGTCCACGTCCGCCTTGTTTCCAATGGAGATGAACTTGGAAAAACCGTATCCCCGGGACATTGCAAAGTCGAGCACCGCGGTGCACAGCGCCCCGCTTTGCGAGCTGAACGAAATATTGCCGTATTCGGGCAGGTGGGTGGAAAAGCTGGCATTTAACCGCACATCCGGATGGGGATTGATCACGCCCAGGCAGTTGGGGCCGATCAATGGGATTTCGGCTTTGCGGCAGATGCCCGCGATTTCGTCCTCGATTTCCGCGCCCTCGCCGCCGACTTCCTTGAACCCGGCAGAAACGATGACAATTCCCTTGACCCCTTTTTCCACGCAGTCGCGCACCGCCCGGAGCGCCGGTTTTGGCGGAAGGATGATCATGGCCATGTCCACCGGGTCCGGGATCTCGGTGATGCTCTTGTAGCACCGGACGCACAGGATGGAGCGGGCGTTGGGATTGACCGGGTAAAGGGTGCCGGCATATTCGCCGCGCAGGATGTTGGCAAAGATGTCGTGGCCCACCTTGCCGGGCGTGGAGGATGCCCCGAGCACGGCCACTGAAGTCGGGGAAAAGATGGCGTCGAGTTTATCCATGATAAAAATTCTCCTGGGGTAAAATTTCTCCTGGGTTTCCGCCTCGGTGGTTTTTCCTGCAAATGCATGGCGGGAGATGGTCTTTTATGCACGATTCATTTGTTGTCGGTTTCGTAAAAAGCTGTTTTTCCGTCAATGTGGTATTTTTGCAACAAAGGAAATCCGAAAGCGCCTCGGCTGATCGGCGGTGCGAAAAAGGAGTTTCCTCGCTCCAGGAGCCTCTGCGAGCCTCGATTTCCGCTCGGAAACCCGCTTTTCCGCACCGCCGTCAGGGCAACGAAGTGCAATCTCACAAGCGCGTAAAAATGATAAGTTTCTGATTTTACTTAACCACTTAACACTTCAAACTTAACACTGCCTGTAAAAAGGATTTTTTACAGGCTGATCATTTGTTGATTTCACGTGGTACCGCCAATTTAACCCCGACTCCCGGATTTTGCAAAATGTTCTTCCATCGGGCGGGCGCATGCGGGTGCGGATTTTGAATTTTGGTCATTAGAATTTGTTTCGATATTCGTGCTTCGAATTTCGAATTTATTCCCTGTATTTTTTCCGGCCTCCTTTAAAACGGCCACCCGGGGGCACCCGTTATGCGGATGGAGACTCACTTACCGGACCATGGATATCCCGAGGCGCACGGCCCGGGTTCTTTCCCGGTAGTCCAGCAGGCTTTCGGCCAGGCCGTTTACGTACTGGGCATGCAGGTAGACATCAATGTCTATGGGCAGCAGCCGGTGCAGCGGGTAGGAGGCGTCAATCTGCAGCGAGCCGCCTTCGGCCGCCCACCTGAGGTGGGATTCGAGCACCAGCCGATCCGCCCGGCCGGCCTTGATCTCAAGATCAAAATATCCCCGGTACCGGTCCAGATCCGGGTTGGTCTGGTCATCGTTTCCAACGTAGGCCCAGAAGGCGGGCGCGATCTGGAAGCCGGTCTGCGTGCTTTCATGAAAGAAGATATAGATCGGCTGGATATATGCGAAATTGGTGCTTCTGGACTCCTCTCCGTCGCGGCCGTTGGATTCATGCCGGTATCCGGTCTGGACAAACAGGCGGCTGGTGCCCGGGCCCCCGCTGTAGATGCTTCCGGAGCGGAAAAACAGCTCGGGCTTGTAGCTGGTGTCCTTGAAGGGCTGCGAGGCCGCATCCAGGTCCCAGTAGGAGGTCTGGGTATAGGCCAGGAAGAAGTTTTTGCTCCAGGGATATTTTTTGACGATACTTTTGCCCGGATTCAAAAGCCGGTATTTGAGGCTGATTTGGAACTTGCTTTCCTCCGGGTCCGTGCCCGCGAGAAAATAAATGGGCTGATATGCGGAAATGTTTTCCAGGTAGAGCTGGTACAGGGAAAACATCGAATCCATGCTTTGATAATCATCCCGGGGACGCTCCCGGTCTGTTGAAAACGCCCCGGATCCCGCGTCATCGGCGCCGAAGCAGGGGGTCGTACACAGCCCCCCGATTACCAGCAGAAATGCGACGATACCATGCTTCCATTTCATTGGATGGCCTGTATGTTTTTGTCTGTTTGCGGAAAGGTTGCAAAAATCATATTTTTCCAGTAAACTCGTAACATAATGAAATCCTGGATTTCTTAAAATGGCAAACAGCCCTTTCGGGAAAAGAATAACAACATAACAAACCTTACTCAAACTGATTTTTTGCGAGACGATCAATGGCTGATGCGTTGCCTTATCTGCTGCTGATATTCGGGTTTGTGCTTTTGGTCAAAGGGGCGGATTTCATGGTGGAAGGCGCCGGGTCCATTGCCCGGCGGCTCAATATCTCCGACCTGGTCATCGGCCTGACAATCGTGTCCTTCGGCACTTCTGCGCCTGAACTGTTTGTCAGCATTTCGGCCGGCATCACCGGAAAGACCGGCATTGCCATCGGCAACGTGCTGGGCAGCAATATTGCCAATATCCTTTTGATACTGGGCATATCTGCAGTGATCTATCCCCTGGCCGTATCCCGCGGCACGGTGTGGCGGGAGATTCCGTTTTCCCTGCTCGCAGCCCTGGCCCTGGGCGTTGCCGCCAATGACCGCCTGATTGACGGATGGATCTATTCCGATCTGTCCCGTTCCGACGGCCTGATGTTTCTGATGTTTTTTGCCATTTTTCTCTATTATTCCGCAAGCATCGCCCGGAATGTGGCGGGTGACGCCAAGGGCATGCCCCTGCAAAAGCGGACAATGAAGGCTTCCCTGACCCTGGTGGCAGCCGGGCTGATCGGGTTGGCCGCAGGCGGCAAGCTGATCGTGGACGGTGCCGTGGACATCGCCGGGTCCCTGGGGATGAGCGAAGAATTGGTGGGTCTGACCATTGTGGCCGTGGGCACATCGCTTCCGGAACTGGCCACCTCGGCCATGGCGGCCTGGCGCAAGAACGTGGAGATCGCCGTGGGCAACGTGGTGGGTTCCAATATTTTCAACATCTTCTTGGTGCTGGGCGCAAGCGCGGTCATCCGGCCCATGCCCTTTCATGCGGGAAGCAACCTGGACATCGGGATGGTGATCCTTGCCAGCATGATCCTGTTCGGCACCATGTTCACCGGGCAGCGCCGCTCGCTGGACCGGTGGGAAGGCGCCATGCTGCTGGTGCTTTACACGGCGTATTTGGTTTTTGTGGTGTTGCGGGGGTGAAGAAGTGTTAAGTGATTAAGGGTTATTGTTGTCGGGGCGAACCTGTGCGTTTGCCCGGCAAAAGGATTCACATGACATCACCAAAGCTTCGAAACGTGTTGTCGGTTCTTCGCCGGAATCTTGAAACAGCGGATATACCGCATGCCCTGATCGGGGCCATGGCATTATCCTTCTACGGGATACCACGTTATACCGCGGATATCGACATGTTGTCGGATCATCGCTATAAGCCACCGATTTTGCAAATTATGGCGGAGCTGGGCTTTGATTGCTTCCAGGATACGGAGGTCTTTGCGCAGTTTGATTCGGAGATGGGCGTTTACGGAAAGGTGGATTTCATGTTTGTTGCAACAGCGGAAGGACGGACAATCCTGGAGCGGGCAGTGCTTATTGAAGATGAACTGCTTGGTGAAAATCCGGTTGTGCAGCCGACCGACTATGCCGTGTTAAAGCTTATGGCCATCGCCAATAACCCGGACCGGAAAAATCATGACACGGCCGATCTGGAAGCAATGTTCAAGTCGGTTGCCGCCGGGTTGCTGGATTCTGCATTTGATCCGGTTGAAATACATCATTTGAGACGATTTGCGGAGCGATTCCAGGTTTCTGAGGAACTGGAAGCGCTGCTGCCCTTGCTCGATGCGGGGTAAGGGTTTTTGAAAAGGATTTTTTATGCGCCAGGGTTCCCGGAAAAAGCGGGTCATCAATGCACAGCGGGCCTTGATCGTTGAGATGATTGAGGCATCGATGCAAAAGGCCGGGGAAAAAGGGCCCCATTCATTGACAAGGGGATGCAGCTGCATTGTCTGCGTCAACCGGCGCAAACGCATTCTTGCCGGACCGGAGCGGCAGTGGCGGTATCGGCTGTGAACAGCGATTTTTTGGCTGCTTTCAGCCGGCCTTCTGCGAGAACACCTCGATTTCCGGATCATCCGGTAAAACCCAAATTGGCTTACTTACTTAAAAAAATATAAAATATTAACCCGTGTAAAAATTTGAAACGCTCAATTTAGGTAAAAACAAGTCGCGTCAAGAATCAGGGTTTGACCCATTGCGGCATCACCCGGCAATTACTTCAACTCCTTGATCTTCTGAATATCGTTTTCCTTTCCGAGCATGATCAGGATGTCGCTGTCTTTCACCGTGAAATCCCCGTGCGGGACCATCACGAATTTTTCCGGCACCAGTTGCTTGACGGCCACGATATTGACCTCATACCGGTTTCGGAGGTCCAGTTCTTTGAGCGATTTGCCGATAAACAACGGCGGGGGGTCCACCTGTGCAAGGGTAAATTCTTCCTCAAGCGGCAGAAATTCGAATATGTTGGGCCTTGTCAGGCGCAGGGCCAGCCGGTAGGCCATGTCCGCCCCAGGCCGGATGATCTCGGTGGCGCCGAGTTTCTTGAGAATATTGCCGTGGTCGTCGTCCTCGGCCTTTACGATGATGTTTTTGATCTCCATTTGCGCAAGATGAAAGCATATCAGGATGCTGGGCTTGATGTTGGCCCCTGTGCTGACAATCACCCCGTCCATCTCCCCGAGTCCGAGTCCTTTGAGCGCTTCGGCGTCCGTGGCATCCTGAACGATGGCGGTGGTCACATGGGGCTCGATTTCCTGGATCCGGTCCTGGCTTTTGTCAATGGCAACCACCTCGTTTTTCCGTTCATGCAGGGCCTTGGCCGCGTAATAGCCGAAATTTCCGTTTCCGATCACGGCAAACCGCTTCATTAGCACCTCGCTTTATCCGATCATCATGTTTTCTTCCGCGTACTGGATCCCCTTGGGAGCCCCCGAGCCGGCAATAATGTATGTAAAGGCCGGAATCCCCACCCGTCCCACTATCATCATCAGAATGATGAAAATTTTGCCGAAGACATTCAACATCGGCGTAAGTCCCATGGACAGGCCCACGGTGCCAAACGCGGAGACGGTTTCAAAAAGATAGGTCAAAAACTGACGGTTTCCGCCAGCTTTTTCCCCGTTAGCCGGATCGAAAAACAAAATCAGAAATACCGCAACGCAGATGGCGGTAAAGGAAAGCACCAGCACGGAAACGCTCTTTGTTATGGTTTCCCGGGGAATCGTTTTGCGGAACAGGTTGACGCAGTTATGCCGCAGCATGCGGCTCCAGGAAAAGCCCGCCAGCACGGCCAGGGTCGTGGTCTTGATGCCGCCGCCGCATGATCCCGGAGAGGCGCCCACCAGCATCAGAAACATCATGAAAACCAGGGTGGCTGTATTCAGGGAGGCGATGTCAAGGGTGTTAAACCCGGCGGTCCGGCACGTGACGGACTGAAACAACGCGGCCATCAGTCCCTGGCCGGGTCCCGGGGACTGCATCAGCGGTCTTTGGGCCACCAGAATTACCATGGCTCCGCACAGAATCAGCACCGCGCTGGTGATCAGCACCGTTTTGGTCTGAATGGAGATGCGCCCTTTGTGTCGTCCGGTGATCCGTTCGTAAATTTCATAGACTACGGGAAATCCGATTCCGCCCAGGATAATGAGCAGTATAATCGTCAGATTCAAAACAATGGAGGCGCGTTCCGCCATGAAGCTGGTTTCAAAAAGCGAAAATCCGGCGTTGCAGAAAGCCGATATCGAGTGGAATACCGCCAGGCAGGCCGCCTCTGAAACCGCATAGGCATTGTTCCAGTGAAAAAACAGGACCACCGCGCCAACGGCTTCTGCCAGCAGGGTAAATATGAGCACCGAGCGGATCAGCCGGTAGAT
>CAZTHW010000144.1:0-6688 GCA_964613595.1 uncultured Desulfobacteraceae bacterium
AATCAGAGCTGGCCGAAAAACTGGCCCCGACCCGAATCCCGGGCAAGGACGTTCAAATGCCGAGCATGATCCTGGGCAAGAACCTGGCACAGAATCTCGGGGTCAAAAAGGGCGATACGCTTTACCTGATTTCCCCGCGGGGCATGATGACGCCGGGCGGGCATATGCCCGGCATGAAGCGCTTCCATGTCAGCGGGGTGTTTACTTCGGGTTTTTACGAATATGATGCGTCTCTGGCCTATATCCGGATGGATTCCGCCCAGCAGCTGCTCAAAATCGGGGATGCGGCCACGGGCATCGGGATCCGGATATCGGACATGTACCAAGCAGACAGTATCGGCAAAAGCATTTCAAAAGACCTGGGCTTTCCGTACTGGACCATGGACTGGATGGAAATGAACCGGAATTTCTTTTCCGCCCTGGAGCTGGAAAAAACCGCCATGTTCGTGATTCTGACACTGATCATCCTTGTGGCGGCCTTCAACATTGCCAGCACCCTGATCATGATGGTGATGAGCAAAACCCGGGATATTGCCATATTAAAAGCCATGGGCGCCACCACGCGCAGCATCCGGAAAATATTCGTCTTTGAAGGGCTGGTCATCGGCGGGATCGGGACCGCGGCCGGCACTGTACTGGGGCTTGCCGGCTGCTTTCTGCTCAAGCATTATCAGTTCGTGGAACTTCCCGGGGACGTGTATTATTTCACCACCCTGCCGGTGGAGGTCAATGCTGTGGATATTGCCGTAATCATTGGGGCCGCCCTGGTGCTCTGTTTTCTGGCCACCCTGTATCCGGCCCGGAAGGCATCCCGGTTAAATCCGGTGGAGGCGCTGCGGTATGAATAATGCATTTGCGGAAAAACAATCGGAAACCGGGGATCAGACCCCTGAGTGTGCGCCCCTGCTTCAGGCATCCGGGATTTCCAGGCGGTTTACGGATAAAGACACGACCATAGAGGTTTTAAACGATCTTTCCGTGGAAATCGGTTACGGAGAAACCATGGCAGTGGTCGGGGAGTCCGGTGTGGGCAAGTCCACGCTGCTTCATATCCTGGGGACCCTGGATCCGCCGGACAGCGGCACGGTAATGTATAAGGGAGCCAACGTTTTCGAAATGAGCGGCACCCGGATTGCCGCGTTTCGAAATGCCGCCATTGGTTTCGTGTTTCAGTTCCATTATTTGCTTGCCGGGTTCACCAGCCTGGAAAACGTGATGATGCCGGGCCTGATTGCGGGAATGAAGAAATCCGGGGCAAGGGAAGATGCCGAGGCCATCCTGGTACGGGTGGGCTTAAAAGACCGCATGGGCCACCGGGTCAGCGATCTTTCCGGGGGAGAGCAGCAGCGCGTGGCCCTTGCACGGGCGCTGGTGCGGGGCCCCGATATTCTGCTGGCCGACGAGCCCACCGGAAACCTGGATCAGCACAACAGCGCCCGGATTCACGAATTTTTGGTGGAATTAAACCGGGAAATGGGCATGGCCATGGTAACGGTGACGCACAATATGAAACTTGCCGATATGATGCAGCGCAGAATGCACATTGCCGACGGCAGGCTAAAGCAGCTCGAATAAGCCGGGACCAGCGAGGGAATCGGAATGCGGATTGGATTTTCGACCATAGCGGCAATCAGCCTCTTTCTTGTACTCTGTGCAACGGCAGGGGCGGAAATCCAGGTAAAGGAAGTAAAAATACAGGGCAATCAGCGCATCGAGGATGCCGCCATCCTGCGGGTCATTAAAACCAGCGCCGGTGACGCCTTTAACAGGGACCGTCTTTCGGCCGATCTGGAAGCCATATACCAGATGGGCTATTTTGATGATGCGCGGGTGGCTGCCGATAAAACCGAAGACGGCCGGGTCGTGATTTTTACGGTTGAGGAAAAGCCCACGCTCCGTACTATCGAGGTGACCGGAAACCGGGTTTATGATGACAAGGAGATCAAGGAAAACATTGATATAGAGTCAGGGGTCATTCTCAACATTTCCCGGATCAAGCGCAATATCCGCGCCATTGAGACGATGTACAAGGAGCTCAACTATCATAACGTCAAGGTGGACTACGAGATCGAGGAACTGGATCATAACCGGGCGGACCTGATATTTACCGTTGAAGAAGGAAAGAAGGTCCGCATCCGGGAGATCCGGCTGGAAGGCAATCAGGCCTACTCGGATAAAGCGCTCGAAAAGATCATGAAAACCTCGGAGAAAGGTTTTTTCTCCTGGCTGACCTCTTCGGGCGAACTCGACGCCCAGCGCCTTGAACAGGATGTCATGCGCCTGGAGGCCCACTATCAGAATACCGGCTACGCAGATGCCCGGGTGGCCGAACCCGAGGTCGAATATAAAGGCGACTGGATCTATGTGACCATCAAGATCCATGAAGGCCCGCGCTATAAAATCGGGGCGGTTTCATTTAAAGGCGAGTTGATCCGGCCTGCCGATGAGCTGCAACAGAAAGTCTCCATTGACAAGCAGGATTATTACAGCCGGGAGGTGCTTAGAAATGACGTGATCACGCTCAGCGATGTGTATGCAGACCATGGATATGCCCGAGCAGATGTCCGTCCCCGGATAAATAAGCACGAGGACGCGGACGTGATTGATGTGGCGTTTCATCTGAAAAAGAACCAGCCGATTTATTTTGAAAAGATCGTAATCGAGGGCAACACCAAGACCCGGGACAAGGTGATCCGGCGCGAACTCAAGGTGCACGAGCAGGAAAAATACAGCGCCAGCCGCCTGAAGCGTTCCGTGCGCAACCTGCACCGGCTGGACTATTTCGAGGATGTCAATGTCAAGACCCGGCAGGGCTCATCCGATGACCGGATGATATTAAATATCGACGTCACGGAAAAGGCCACGGGAAGTTTCAGCTTTGGCGCCGGTTACAGTGCGGTGGAAAAACTCTATGTGATGGGCTCGCTTTCTGAGCGCAATTTTCTGGGGCGGGGCCAGAAGATCGAGTTTCGGGTCCAGACCGGCAGCGAATCCCAGCAGTTCCGCTTTCTTTTCACAGAGCCGTGGCTCTTTGATATCCCCCTGTCTGCCACGGTGGAGGCCTATAACTGGCAGCGCGACTATGACGATTACGAGCGCGACAGCAGCGGCGGAAAGCTTCGATTCGGGTATCCGCTGTTTGACTATACCCGGGGCTATGTGACTTATGCCTTTGACGTCAGCGAAGTCAGCAATATCGATCCGGCCTATTCCCACCTGATCGAAAAGGGGCGGTTTACAGAAAGCAGCCTGACAACAAGTATCGTCTATGATTCACGCGACCGGGCCATCAGTCCGACGGAGGGCTCCAGGCACGTACTCAGTCTCCAGTATGCCGGTCTCGGCGGAGACGTGGGATATGCCAAGACCACTGCGGAGCTGGGCAAATATTTCCCGCTTTTCTGGAGCACGGTGGGATTTCTCCATGCCGAGGGCGGGTACGTCAAAGAGGTCGGCGACAAGTACCTGCCGGATTATGAAAAGTTTTACCTGGGCGGGATCAATTCCCTGCGCGGATTTGACTGGCGCGACGTCAGCGTCCGCGATGATGCGGGCAACAAGATCGGCGGGGAGAAATTCGTGCAGTTCAACGCGGAGTTCATTTTTCCCCTGATCAAAAAAGCCGGTTTAAGGGGGCTGCTGTTTTATGATACAGGGAATGTATACAAGGAAGGCACCCGGGTGGATCTGGGCGAGCTGCGGGAAAGTGCCGGATTCGGTATCCGCTGGTATTCGCCCATGGGCCCGATCCGGCTGGAGCGGGGCTATATCCTGGATCCCCGGGAAGACGAAGAAGACGGCAGGTGGGAGTTTGCCATCGGCGGGGCGTTTTGATGAAATCCGCACGTGATTTCCCGGCCTGCCGGGACATACATTTCCGATATTAATTACTGGAGGGATACAGATGAAGGCGATGAAGTTTTTTGGTGCGATCCTGGCGTGTGCCATGGTTTTTTCCGGTTCGGCGTCTGCTGCGGATGTGGCCAAGATCGGGGTGGTGGATTTCCAGCAGGTGATCCAGGAATCCGAGGCCGGCAAGCAGGTCCAAAAGCGGATTCAGAAACAGGGCCGGCAAATGGAATCAGAGCTGCAGGAACTGGGCGGACAGATCGAGGATCTTCAAAAGCAGCTTTCCCGGGATTCCATGGTCATGAGCAAGGAAAAACGGCAGGAAAAACAGCGGGAAATGGAGATCAAGCGATATGATTTCCAGTCCAAGAAAAAGGAATATGAAAACGAGTTCCGGCAGATGCAGTCCGAACTCGTGGGCAAAATGCAGGAGGAGATTCTCGCCATAGCCGAGGAAATCGGCAAAAAGGAAGGCTATCTGTTAATTGTCGAAAAAAACGCGGCAGTTTATTATCCCGATTCCATCGAGATCACCGACAAGGTGATCAAGGCATACAACCAACAGTTTGACGGAACCATCGGCGAAGAGGGCTCAGGCAACTGATCCGCTCTGCGGCAAACTTGAAAATCGCTCAATTTAGGATTTAAGTAACCGTTCACGGTTTACGGTTCACGGTTCACAGCTTGCAGCTTGTAGCCTGCAGCTTGCAGCCATTAAATAACAACCTGAACTGTAAACTGATAACTGTGAACGGTTACGGATTTAAAAAGGCGGGTATTGTTATGAAGGAAATCCGGCTATCGGAGCTTCTCCGGGTCATTGCCGCAGATCGGGCCGATCTTAAGGGCGATCCGGACAAATCCGTGGCACGGGCCATGCCTTTTGACCAGGCCGATGGCAGCGCAGTGACGTTTGCAGACAATGCCGGGCTGCTCAACCGGGTTCCCGGCAGCAGTGCCGGAGCTGTGATCGTGCCCAGGCATTTTTCAGAAGCAACTGAGACCAACCTGATTTTCTCGGATCAGCCAAGGCTGAGCTTTGCCCGGGCCATGCATTATTTCTATCCGCGCACGCCGCCTTTTTGCGGAATCAGCTCCATGGCCGCCATCGGTGATGATTTCCGGTGCGGAGAGCAGACGGCGATCGCCCCTTTTGCCTTTGTCGGCGATCATGTTATTCTAGGAAATCGGGTGGTGATTCATCCCCATGTGTATATCGGAAACGGGGTTCATATCGGCGATGACACGGAAGTCATGCCCAATGTCACGATTGCGGAAAAAAGCCGGATCGGCGCCCGGGTGATCATCGGCGCGAACACTGTGATCGGGGCCGAGGGTTTCGGATTTACGCCGGATTCGGGCCGGCATTTTAAGATTCCCCAGGTGGGTATGGTCCAGATCGATGATGACGTGGAACTCGGTGCGGGCAACACCGTTGACCGGGCCACGTTCGGCCGGACATGGATCCGCGAAGGCGTGAAAACCGATAACCAGGTACATATCGCCCATAACGTCACAATCGGTCAGCACACGATCATCGTGGCCCAGGTGGGGATTGCGGGCAGTACCCAAGTGGGGAAAAACGTGATCCTGGCGGGTCAGGCGGGTATCGGCGGCCATATTTCCATCGGGGACGGGGCCGTGGTGGGCCCCCAGGCAGGCGTGGCCCGGAGTGTGGAGGCCGGCAAAACGGTTTCCGGCACCCCGGAGATGCCGCATCGCCAGTGGCTTCGGGTTCAGCAGACAATTTCCCGGCTGCCGGAGATGAAAAAGCAGATCACAGCGCTGGAAAAACGCCTGGGCCGTCTGGAAGAAGACGGCCGGCCAACCGAAGACGAAGACAAGGACGTGTGAGAAAAATCCATGACAATACATCCAACTGCCATTATTGATCCAAAGGCCGAAATCGATGAAAATGTGAAGATCGGCCCTTTCTCGATTATCAAGCCCCATGTCTCCATAGCCTCCGGCACCCGGATCGGCTCGCATGTGAGCATTGATTCGTACGTGGATATCGGACCCGACTGCCAGATATTCCAGTATGCCTCCATCGGTGCCGTGCCCCAGGCCGTGAAGTTCAAGGGAGAGGTGACGTACTTGAAAATCGGGCAGAATTCAATTATCCGGGAGTTTGCCACCCTGAATCGGGGCACGGAATTCGGCGGCGGTGTCACCCGGATCGGGGAGGACAACTTCCTGATGGCCTATACGCACGTGGCCCACGACTGTATCACCGGCCGGGGGGTGATCATGGCCAATAACGCCACGCTGGCCGGGCACATCACGATAGGCGATTATGTGACCATCGGCGGGCTGGTGGCCATCCATCAGTTTGTCCGAATCGGGGATTACGCGTATATCGGGGGCAAAGCCGCTGTGGTCAAGGATATTCCCCCCTATTTGATCGCCGCCGGTGACCGGGCCAGCCTGCACGGCTTAAACAAGGTGGGGCTCAAACGCCATCAGTTTTCCGACAACTCCGTGGATCAGCTCAAGCGCGCCTACCGGATCATCTTCCGCATCGGCCTGACGGTTAATGAAGCCGTGGAACGGGTGCTGGCAGAGGTGGAAAACACCCCTGAAGTGCTCAAACTGGTCAGCTTCATCAAGGACACCCAGCGGGGGATTACCCGTTAACTAAGATTTAAATCCCCCACCTATGGTGTAGGATATGGTAAAACAGGTCCATATATGGCCGGTTTTTTCGGCAGTTGTTTCGTTTTCTGAATCTCCTAACTTGAGCGATTTTCAAGTTTGTCGCAGATACAAGGAAGATGCAGACTCGCTATAGTGGACTATGCAAGACTGCATCTGACGCAGTAGATGCGGCAAAATTGGA
>CAZTHW010000145.1:0-6651 GCA_964613595.1 uncultured Desulfobacteraceae bacterium
CGTGTAAAAATTTGAAACGCTCAATTTAGGTCACATAAACTGCAGTATACCTTGTGTGTCGGAGAAAGTTCCCGCCACTGCGGTTTGCGGGTGCGGCAGGCATTATTGGCCCGCGGGCAGTTTTCGATATAGCCGCAGATTTCCGGGGAAATCTCTTCGGGATATTCGCAGGGCGGCGTCTGTGCGGCCTCCACGTCCACCACGCCGTCAATGGTCAAATAGGATGCCAGCAGTGCCCGGGTGTAGGGATGGGCCGGGGTCCGGAATACCTCCTCGCGGCGGCCGGCCTCCACGAGTCTGCCCCGGTACATGACCATGATGTCGTGGCAAACCTCGGCCACCACCCCGATGTCATGGGAGATGAAAATCACGGCAATGTTTTGTTCCTGCTGGATCTGCTTGATCTTCCGAATGATCTGGGCTTGGACGATCACGTCGAGCGCAGTGGTGGGCTCATCAGCGATGATCAGGTCCGGGTTGCAGGACAGGGCCATGGCAATGACGGCCCGCTGCTTCATACCGCCGCTGTACTGGTGGGGATAGTCAAAAGCGCGGCTTTTGGGAATATCCACCATCTCGTAGAGCTGTTTTACCCGGGCTGCGGCATCGGACCTGGAGGTTTCCGGGTAATGCGTCCGGATTGCCTCGATGATCTGGTCGCCCACCTTGTGTACCGGGTTCAGGGCGTTCATGGCCGCCTGGAAAATCATGGAGATACGCTTCCAGCGCACCGCCTGCATGCGGTCATCAGGCAGGGCCAGCAGGTCCATTCCGGAAAAACCGATCCGGCCGCCCTGAACGATCGCGTTGGGCGGCAAAAGGCGCATCAGGCCCATGCCGATGGTGGTTTTGCCGCAGCCGGATTCTCCCACGATGCCCACGGATTTTCCCTTCTCCAGGCAAAAGCTCGCCCGGTCCACGGCCACGGCCGTTGCCGTGCGCGTGCAGTAGGCAATGCTCAGGTTGTCAACTTCCAAAAGCGCCATCTATTGTCTCTGCCATAAACTCATTATTTTTGTTGTTTCCCTTTTGCCTGTCGGCGGTCAAATGGCCGATAAGCTACCACGAAGTGCACGAAGCACACGAAGATTTTGTTTTTTTAATAATGTTTTCTTCATGATCTTCGTGCGCTTCGTGGTGTTTTTTACTGTTTTCAAAATTTGGGCTCGGTTCCTATGCAACTTCTTCCTCCCGGCGCAGCCTTGGATCCAGCACTTCCTCCATGGCCCGGCCGATCATGTAAAACGAAAGCGTTATCAGCGAAATGCAGATGCCCGGGGGCAGCAGCCAGTAGGGCGCCTGGAACATATGCCCGGTTTTCCAGACCCACTGGAGCATCATGCCCCAGCTCACGGTATTGGGATCGCCGAATCCCAGAAACGCCAGGGCCGCCTCCACGATAATGGCCGAGGTGACCCGGAAGGTCATGTACAAAAACGCCATGGGCAGGACATTGGGCAGAATGTGGCGGAAAATGATGCGCAAATGCGATGCGCCCGCCACCCGTGCCATGTCAATAAACGGGCGCTGCTTCAAGGACAGGGTCTGCGATCGGATCACGCGCGCGACCCCGGGCCAGCGGAAAAAAGCAATCAGCACCACGATGATCCAGATGTTGAGCTGGCCGAAAAGCGAGGCCAGCAGCAGCACCACCAGCAGCGAGGGCATTACCATGATCATGTCGGCAAAGCGCATGAGCACCCCGTCGGTGATCCGGCCGCCGTAGCCGGCGATCATGCCGATCAGGGTGCCCAGGACGATGCTCATAAAGGCCGCGGAAATGCCGACCAGAAAGGCGATCCTGGCTCCTGTGAGCAGCTGGCTGAAAAGATCCCGGCCCAGGTTGTCCGTGCCCAGCCAGTGTCTCAGGCTCGGGGGCGTTGCATTGGAAATCCCCGGGTCCACACCGGTCATGGGGTGGTACATCGGGTCGATCAGCGGCGGAATAAAGCTTGCCACTGCCATGAGCCCGAAGAAAATCAGCAGAAACATCCCGATTTTCCCCACCGGGTTGGCGTAAAACAGGGACCAGCCTTCTGCCGCCCGTTGCAGGTTATAGGTGCGGGCGATTTTCTCCTTTATTTTATGTCCTGCCGGTTTTGTCATCAGTACCGGATCCGCGGGTCAAGGTATGCATAAACCACGTCCACAACCAGGTTGGCCACGAGCACCACAAGCGAGATAAACAAAAAGCACGCCATGGCCAGGGGATAATCGTTGTTGCTGACTGCAAAAATCAATTCCCTGCCGATGCCCGGCCAGGAAAAAACGGTTTCGGTCAGCGCCCCGCCGTTGATCGAAAATGCCAGGCTCAAACCCACGTTGGTGACCACCGGCAGATAGGCATTGGGTGCGGCGTGGCGGTTTCTGACCCGTTTTTCCGAAAGCCCCTTGGCCCGGGCGGTCAGGATATAATCTTCATTGAGGGTTTCAAGCATGCTGCTGCGCATGATCAGCAGGTATTCCCCCACGTGGATGATAAACAGGGTGAGCAGGGGCAGCAGCATGTGATGAGCGATGTCTGCGGCCTTTGCAAAAAATCCGGTGGAAGGATCGATCCACAGTTCAGGCGTGATCATCCCGTTTAAGGGAAACCAGCCCACGCGGTAGGCAAAGATCCAGATAAACAGCAGGGCGATCCACGGCAGAAACAGGGTGTGGCACACCAGGGAAAGGATGGTTACCGCGGTGTCCACGGGCCGGCCCTTGTACCAGGCCACGATCTTGCCCCAGAAGACTCCGGCCAGCGCGGACAGGAAAACCGATGTGGTAAACAGCAGGAGGGTGTTGGGCAGGCGCATGCCGATGATGTTGATCACCGGCTGGCCGTAGTGAAACGATACCCCGAAGTTGCCGACAAAGAAATTCTTGATATAATAGAGATACTGGAGCCACAGGGGCTGGTCCAGGCCGAGCTGGGAGATCAGCATTTGCGCGTCTTCGGCGGTCATACCGGGCTCGACCATGCGCGATACCGGGTCTCCGGGCGCCAGGTGAAAAAGCAGAAACAGGACGGTCAGGATCACGCAAAAGATGAGCAGGATTTCCAGGCTTCTTCGCAGGATCAGCTTTCTGAGGTTCATATGGGATCGGCTTTATTGCGGTTTGACCTGACAGATAGACCAGATGTTGCCGATGCCGCCGACCATCTGTACCCAGCCGGTAAACCGGTCCGCGGCCACCGCCTCGATGGCTGAAGGGTTGTACAGCGGGATGTAGGGCACGTCTTTCATGACCATTTCCTGCATCCGGTAGATCAGTTTCCTGCGCTTTTTCGTGTCCATTTCAGCAATGGACTTTTCCGCAAGCCTGTCAAAATCCGGGTTGTGGTATCCGCTCATGTTCCATCCGCCCGCCTTGTCGTTATCCGAGTGGAAAAAGCTTCTCAAGTAGTCCGGATCCAGGGACAGCCGGCCGTAGCCGAGAATGAATGCGTCAAAATCATGTTTCCGCTTGACTGTTTCCAGCAGGGCGCCAAATGACATGGGCCGGGCCGAGGCCGGAATGCCCAGCTCGTTTAGCCACTCCTGGATCATCACCCCGCAGGTGGCCCGGTTGGGGTCGTAATCGGCAGGCGGGGTGAGGATGGTGAATTTCTCCATTTGTTCGCCGCCGGGCAGCAGGATGCGGGAAGGGGAGACCACCTCCCCGGCGTCGTTTACCGGCGGGCGCTTCCAGGTGTAGCCGTTTTTCAAAAGGTGGTGGTATGCCTTTTTAATCCGCTCGCTGCGCGAAAGCCCCCGGCCCCATGCCGGCAGGTCACCGGCACACCAAAACCTGTTTTCATTCGGGATGATGGATTCCATGGGGGCGGCATACCCCTGCAGCACCCGGCTGATGATAAAGTCCTTGTCAATGAGGATGGCTGTTGCCTGCCGGAGCGCCGGATCTGAGAACGGCGCCTTTCGCACGTTAAATCCCATGAAGTACAGGGCGCTTTTTTCGCTGACAAAGACCCGGATGTCTTGGGCCTTTTCCAGGTTTTCAATGTATCCGGGCTGGATGGACCACCACAGAAAGTCGATGTTTTTTTTCTTCAGCGCCATGATGGCCACGTCCGCCGTGCCGTATACCTTGAACAAAACCGCATCCATGTGCGGCCCGAGCCGGCGGTGGTTGATGGTCCGGCCCTGGCCGAAGAAGTGCGGGTTTTTCTTCAGGTAGAGGTAGTTGCCTTTCTTCCACTGTGCCAGCACAAACGGGCCGCATCCCAGGGGTTCTTCCACCCGGGTGTTTAACAGCGCGTTCAATGGCTTTTCCTGCTTTCTGGCCTTTTCCACTAGCGGGGCCCATTGTTTTTCCGGCACCACGTAGTTGATCAGGGTCCGGGTGAGAAACGTGGCCCTGGGCTCTTTTAGAAAGAAGCGCACGGTGCGCGCGTCCACAGCTTTAACTTTTTCCACGAATTCCCACTCGGAATGGTACTTGGGCACCTTGAATTCCTTGATGGTCCGGACGGTAAATGCCACGTCATCCGCGGTTACCGGTGATCCGTCCGCCCATTTGGCCTCCCGGAGTTTCATGGTGTAGGCGTTGGTTTCCGGGTTCCATTCCGGCACGGATTCTGCCAGCCACGGCGTGAGTTCAAGGGTTTCCGGGTCCTGGGTGTAAAGGGGCTGGTAGATCAGGGACAGCACCCTGTTGGAGTTGGAATCGGATGCTTTCCAGACGTTTAACGTCCGGGGTTCCTCGGAGATCCCGATTCTTAACGTGGTTTGCGCGGCCCCGGCCGTGGCTGCGGCTGTCAGCAGCAGCGGCAGCAGAATCGTCAGCAGGGAGATCAGGGGATGCTTGGCGGAAAAGTTCATGATCGGTTCCTTTTTCATGATAGCGCCGCCTGCAGGTGTTGTTTTCTGGCAAGCGCATGTTTTTCGACAAAATCGATGACCGCGGCTTCGATCCGGATGTTGTCCAGGCGGTTGATCCGGGGGATGCCGCCGGGGCTGACGCAGTTGACCTCGATGAGTTTTTCGTCAATGATGTCCAGGCCCACGAAATACAGCCCGTCCCGGATAAGTCGCGGCTTGATCTGTTCGCATATCTGCCTTTCCCTGGGCGTGATCTCATGTTTGAAGGCTTTTCCGCCGGCGTGAATGTTTGTGCGGAAGCTGCCGTCGGGAGGTCTTCTGCCCATGGCCCCGAGAATTTCTCCGTTTAACAGCAGAATCCGGACATCACCCTTTTCCTTGACCGTCTTGACGTATTCCTGGACCATGATCTGCTCGCGCTCGGCATAGGGCTTGTGCGCACCCACGTAGAACTGGATCAGGGAATTGAGGTTTTCCGGGTCCCGGGTGCTGACCTTGATGATTCCCTGTCCGCCGAATCTGCCCAGGGGCTTGATGACCATGTCGCCGCCGAAAGTGTCGATGATCTTTCTGAGCCGGGAAGGGTCCCGGGAAATGTGGGTTTCGGGGATGAGATCCGGAAAGTTGAGGTTGTAGAGCTTGCTGTTGCCCAGGACCATGCCGCACGGGTCGTTGATCATGAACACCTGGTCGCGGATGGGTGCGAGGAATTCGATGGCGGAGTAGTTGAGCGGGGGGTCCTTGCGCAGAAACAGCACGTCGAGTTCCACGAGCTCCTCGAAACTCAGCGACTCCTTTTGCTGCTGGGCGGTGATTTTCTTCCAGTATTCCTGCAAATCCAGGTCCGGGGCAACCGTGACCTCTTTCATCCGGGCCACCACGTCCTGTTTTCTGACGTAGATGTCGTGGGGTTCGAGAAAGAATACCGAGTGGCCGCGCTGGTTGCATTCATACATCAGGGAGGCCGTGGTCTCAAAAGCCGGGTCAATGGCCTCGAGCTTGTCCATGACAAAGGCTATCTGCATTGCTCTTTCTCCTCTGCATCTGGTATGCCTTCGGCCTCGGCCAGCCTGGCGTGCAGGTGCCGCAGGCGGTGGCTCAAGACCGTGCAGATTTGCATGGCAATGCCCGGGTATTCCCGGACCAGCTCGTTGAACTCCTGCTTGTCCAGAACCAGGAAGCGCGAGGCTTTCAGGGTGCGGATGGTGGCCGAACGCGCGGCCTCTTCAAACAGTGCCATTTCCCCAAAGTAATCCCCGGCGCCCATGGTGTCGAGCCGGATCTGCTGGTGGGCGTTGCTTCCCTTGCAGACCGCCACTTCCCCTTCGATTATCAGGTAAACCCGCTCTCCCGGCTCGCCCTCGGAAATCACGACCTGGTCTGCCGGATAGTCGATTTCCTCGGTTACCGCGGCAATGGCCCCGAGCTCGCTTGCCGTGAGACCGGAAAAAATGGCAATATTCTTGAGCAGCAGGATTTTTTCCGGAACTGTCAGTTCAGTATCCATGATTTGCTCCTTTGGGTCAAGCTCCCAGGCATCCCCGGGGGCGATTTTTTGCGCCATCTGGCGGATATGGGCGTCAGGGGCGGAGGTTAATTTCTGCACGGTCCCGCGGTGCCGCTCCAGGATTTCGGCCTCGTGGCCCAGGATGCCCAGCGCAAGCACGATTTCCAGCCAGTCCGGGCTTTTGAGCAGTTCGGGAAACAAGTCTCGTGATACGGACGCATACCTTGGTAGCCGGAAGAATTTCCTGCCGGCAGCCAGGATATTGGAAAGCGAGGCCCCTTCGAGCAGGGGTTCGGCCATTTCGAAAAGCTTGCGGTCCATGACATCGCCCAGCAG
>CAZTHW010000146.1:0-6623 GCA_964613595.1 uncultured Desulfobacteraceae bacterium
TATAATCCTTAACAAAATACTGTTTTTAAAAATCTGAAACGCTCAGTTTAGGTAACATTTTGCACTCAGTACAAAATGGCAGGGAAACAGGATGAGTCAAGAATATACCCATGAGCAGATGAAGCGGAAAGTCCGGGCCCTGGAAGATGAAAACACACGCCTGCGCCGGCTGGAAAACGAGCTGCGGGAGCGTCAAGACGCTCTTCGCAAAAGCGCGGAAAGATATCGAACCATCCTTGAAACCATTGAGGACGGATATTTTGAAGTCGATACTGCCGGTAATTTCACTTTCTTTAATGATTCCATGTGCAGTATTCTCGGTTATTCCCGGGAAGAACTGATGGGGATGAACAACCGGTCCTACATGGATGCGGAAAATGCCCGGATCGTGTTTCAAGCATTTAACTGGGTGTATCGAACCGGAAAACCGTACAAGGCCCTGGACTGGCAGCTGATTCGAAAGGACGGCGCAAAGATATGGGTGGAAGCTTCATTTTCCCTGATCAAGGACGGCGGCGGCCGGCCCGTTGGGTTTAAGGGAATTGCCCGGGATGTGACGGAAAGAAAAAAAGCCCAGCAGGAAAAGGAAATGCTTCACGCCCAGCTTCGCCAGGCCCAGAAAATGGAAGCCATCGGAACCCTGGCGGGCGGGATTGCGCATGATTTCAACAATATTCTTTCCGCCGTGATCGGCTACACGGAACTTTGCCTGGATGAAGCGCCTGAGGACAGCACTCAGCGCACGAATCTCTCCAGGGTCCTTTCGGCCGGAAGCCGCGCAAAAGATCTGGTTCGCCAGATTCTGACCCTTTCACGCCGCGGGGAGTCCGAGCCCGCGCCAACCCCGATCGTCCCGCTGGTCAAGGAAGTGCTCAAGATGCTTCGCTCCACGCTTCCCGCCTCCATCGAGCTTCAGGAACAGATTCTTTGCGATGACCAGGTGATTGTTTCAGCCGATCCGACCCAGATCCACCAGGTACTGGTCAATCTGGCCACCAACGCCAAGCATGCCATGTACGATGGAAGCGGCGTGCTGGAGGTGTGTATACAGGAGGCGGGCTCTGCTGAAGTCCCCGGGAAATGCGATTCCATGCCGGGCGCGGACCGTTATGTGCAGATCACGGTGAGAGACACGGGTGTGGGAATTCCGGAAAAATACCTGGACAAGATTTTTGAGCCGTATTTCACCACCAAGAAAAAGGGCGTGGGCACCGGCCTTGGACTGTCCATCGTCCACGGGATTATCAAGGATCATCAGGGCCATGTAACAGTTGAAAGCAAGCCCGGCCAGGGAGCCTGTTTTCACATCTACCTTCCGCTGACCGATATCTCCGGCAGGGCAGGCAGGGCACCGGACAGCGCGCGTGCCGGTGAAGCCGGGCCCCGGATGTCCGGGGGCACGGAACATATCCTGTTCGTGGATGATGAGCAGATGATTGTGGACATGCAGAAAAAGAGCCTGGAAAACCTGGGTTATCATGTCACTGCCACAACCAGCAGCGTGGCGGCCCTGGAGGCCTTTCGGGCCGATCCGGATCGGTTTGACCTTGTTATCATGGACATGACCATGCCGACCATGACCGGGGATCTGCTGGCGCATCACATTAAAGAGATCCGGCCCGGGGTGCCGCTTATTTTGTGCACGGGCTTCAGCGAGCGGGCCGCCCTGGATAAAAGCGAGCTGGGAGTGGATGATCTTCTTATAAAGCCCATTGACAGATGGAAACTGGCAAAAACGATCCGAAACCTGCTGGATGCCGCCAGGATTCAGTAATGCCCCGGTCTGCTTGATCTTGCCTGATATGGAGGAATAGTGCCATGGCAGATACTGCCGCCGCAATGCAAACCCATGCGGTGAAGTCCCCTGGTAAGTTGTCCGAACGCATCACCCGCCTGCGGAATTATTATTTCAAGGGGGCACAGCGCGCGTGGAACAACGAGACCACGGCCTGGACCACGGGCACCCCTTGGGATGTGCAGTTCAACGAGATGGATTATTATATCGTTCCTGAAACCTATTTGCTGCTTCAGCCCGTGCGCAGTTCCTACCGTCAGGCGGCCAGAAATGTGCCGCTGCCGCAGGGTTTCTGGTCATGGCCGATCGCCCGGCGCAGGGCCTGGTTTGTCAAGGCGGTCATGGTCAATCACGTGCCAAAGGAGCTTCTGCCCGGCGACCTGATTGCCGGCGGCAGGTTCAACCTGGCCACCTCCATGTGCATGACGCGCGCGGAGCAAAGGGATTACGACAAAATAACCATGGGGAAAAAAGGCGCCCGGGCCGCGGTCAAATGGTTTCACGATCATGGATACGGCAATGCCGGGGCCACTTCCGGGCACCTGATTCCGGACTATCAGCGGGTGCTCGAACGGGGCTGGGAAGACATTTACGTGGAGGTGGAAAAACAGCTTGCCCGGTTTTCGGGATATCCCCGGCACCGCAAAAAGGCTGGACAACTCCGCGCCATGAAGACGGCGGCCACAATGGCCCGCGACGTGGCCGCGGATTATGCCCGCATTTGCCGGCAGCATGGCGCAGATGAGACCGATCCGGCGCGGGAAAAGGAGCTTTTGCAGATGGCCGAGAACCTGGAGCGGGTGCCCTGGCGGCCGGCAATCACCTTCTGGCAGGCGGTCCAATCCCTGTGGATCACCCACATGCTGGTCATGAGCGATGAAAATTATCCCGGCCCGGGGCTGTCGTTCGGCCGTATTGACCAGTACCTGCTGCCCTACTGGGAGAATTCGCTGGCAGCGGGCATGGATCGGGAATTTGGCAAGGAAATCCTTAGAAGTTTCTGGATCCATGCCAACACTGCCTATGACGCCATGATCCGAAACGGCAACCAGGGCATTACATCTGGTTTCGGGCAGCTGATCACGCTTTCGGGCTGCGGGGCAAACGGGGCGGATCTGACCAATGACCTCACTTATGCCTTTCTCGAGGTCATCGACGAGATGACCCCCATCCTGGAGCCCAAGCCCAATGTGCGCCTGCACCGCAACTCGCCGGACCATCTGCTGGACAAGCTCACGGAAATGATTTCGGTAAGCCAGGGCGCACCGTTCCTGCTGAATTTCGATGAACGGTCCATGGCCGGAATGATGCGTCAGTCCCGGCTGGGCGGCCTTACGGACCGAATCCGCGAGCAAAACGTGCATGATTATGCACCCGTGGGATGCCTGGAAAACACCATGCAGGGAAACGACCGCTCGGGCACGGTGGATTGCAATCTCAACCTGCTCAAGGCGGTGGAACTGGCCCTGACCGGGGGAAGGGACCTGCTCCCGTTTGTTGACCCGCTGACCGGAAAGGCCGAAAAAATCCTCCGGCACGGCCCGGACACCGGTAATGCAGCAAAATTTCAAACCTGGGAGCAGTTCTGGCAGGCTTACGCGCACCAGACTGCATACATTGTGGAAAAGTGTGTTGCGCTTTACGAAAAGTCCGAATCCGTCCGTGCCGAGTATCTGCCCACGCCGCACCTGTCCTGCCTGGTGCGCGGGTGCGCGGAAAAGGGCCTGGATATCACCCGGGGCGGGGCGGAGATCAATTTCGTGACCCTGGAGGGGGTCACCTTTGCCACCACCGTGGACTCCCTGCTTGCCGTCAAGTACCTGGTGTTTGACGAGAAGAAATGCACCATGGCCGAGCTGATCACCGCCCTGCAAGACAACTGGCAGGGATGGGAAAAACTGCAGGCCATGGCCAAAAACCGGGCGCCCAAGTACGGCCGGGACCAGGATGCCGCAGACGCGATGGCAAAACAGGTCATGGCGTTGTGGACCCGGGAAACCTGGACCCACAAAACCCGGTCCACGAACCGGCAGTTCCGGCCCGGCATGCTGTCCTGGAACTACTGGGCCGGTGACGGGTTTATCATGGCCGCCAGCGCGGACGGCAGAAAGCAGGGGCAGTTCCTGTCAAACGCCATCTGTCCGTCCACGGGCGCTGATGCCAACGGGCCCACCGCCAACACCAATTCCGTAGGCAAGGCCCTGGGTGGAAAGGATTCTTCCGGGCAGGGCGACTGGCAGGAATTTGTCAACCTCCTGCCCAACGGCGCCAGCCACACGATTACCTTTAATCCGTCAATGATCCGGGACCCGGAGCACAAGCAGAAGTTCAGGGGGTTTTTGCGGGGATACTGCGAAAACGGGGGAACATGTCTGCAGATCAACATGCTGGATCCGGACATGCTGCGCGATGCGCAGGCACATCCACAAAACTACCGGCATCTGCTGGTGCGGATTACGGGGTATAATGCCTATTTCACCGCCATCGGCAAGGAGCTGCAAAACGAGGTCATCTCCCGGATCAGCCACAGCCGATGGTAAGGAGAAAAATGAGCGGACATCGCGGGCAACAGGATAATCCGGATGCCGGCGTGCTCGAGATCATACGCATGTCCACCGAGGACGGACCGGGCATTCGCACCACCGTGTTTTTCAAGGGGTGTCCCCTGAAATGCCGATGGTGTCATAACCCGGAAAGTATATCCCCGGCTCCGGAACTCTGCTGGGTGGGCAACCGCTGCATCGGCTGCGGCACCTGCCTGGACGTGTGCGCCCGGCAAGCCCTCGACTTAAGAGATACGGGACTGGTGATCGACCGCTCACGGTGCGCGGCATGCGGCGATTGTGCGGAGGCATGCCCGGGCGGGGCGCTGGAGCTGTTGGGCCGGCAATGGGACCTGGCGGAACTGACAGCGGAATTGCTCAAGGATCGGGCCTATTACGAGGCCTCGGGCGGCGGGGTGACGCTTTCCGGGGGTGAGCCGCTGATGCAGGCGGAGTTTGTTGCCCCGCTTCTGCAGCGCCTGCGGCAGGAGGGAATCCATACCGCGGTGGACACCTGCGGGCTGTGCTCGCAGAATGTCCTTAAAAAGGTGATTGCCCATGCCGGCATGATCATGTTTGATTTAAAAATCATGGATCCGGATGAACACCACCGGCTAACCGGCCAGGAAAACGGCCGGATTCTAGAAAATCTTTGCCGGGTTGCCGCGGCCATGCAGTCGTGTCTGCACCCGGCCGCGCTGTGGATCCGAACCCCGGTGATCCCGGGAGCCACTGACGATCCGGCAAATATCTCCACCATCGGGGACTTTATCCGCCGGCACCTTGGCGGAGCAGTGAACCGCTGGGAGCTGTGCGCATTCAACAATCTGTGCCGGGACAAGTACATGCGCCTGGACCGGGACTGGGCATATGCGCAGACCGCACTCGTTACCGCCGGGCACATGGAAGCCCTTGCACAAACCGCAAGAGACTCGGTTGCCGACCCGGAGATCGTTTGCTGGTCCGGTGCGACCCGGCGCGATCCGGATGGAACTCCAAGGGAGCAAAACAATGGCATATCCTGCTGCAACGCTTGATGAGACGGCCATTCAAGCCTTTTCCCCGGCAGAGAAAATCGGCCTGGTGGCATCGGTTTCACCGGAGCGCCGGCCGCATATCAGCCTGATTACCTCGATCCGCGCATCCGGACCCGGGCAGATTACCCTGGGCGAGTTCTGCAAGGGCACCAGCAAGGCCAATATCCAGCAGCACCCGGAGACCGCGTTCTGCGTGATGACAATGGACCGGCGCATGTGGCGGGGTCATGCCCGCTGGAGCCACCTGAGACACGAGGGCCCGGAATACCAGGCCTACAACGATCTGCCCATGTTCCGCTACAATGCTTATTTCGGGATACACACGGTGCATTACCTGGACCTGGTGGATGCCCGGGGCCCGGAAAAACTGCCGCTGGGAAGGATCCTGGCATCCGCAGTGCTGAGCCGGGCTGCGGCCGGCGGGGCAAAGACCGCTGAGCGCCGGCAGGTCCTGACCCCGTTTGGCCGGGCGCTGTTGAACCGTATGGATGCCTTGAAATTTCTGGCCTATATCCGGGATGACGGATTTCCGGAAATCATTCCCCTGCTTCAGTGCCGGGCCGCAGGCAGCAGTCGGCTGGTGTTTTCTCCCCTGGCTTACGGGGCGGAATTAAGACAGGTTCCCGCCGGAACCGAAGTGGCCGTATTCGGACTGACCCTGCAGATGGAAAGCGTGCTCACCCGGGGCGCATTCACCGGTTTTTCCCGCAGCCGCACGATTCGGGTGGGGGCCGTGGACATCGACTGGGTATACAATTCCATGCCCCCGGCCCACGGTCGGATCTATCCCCCGGCGCCGCTTGAGCCCGTGACCCGGTGGGCGGATTTTCATGAACCCGTGCCCTGAGATATCACCACGGGCTTTTTTTGCATTCGGAAACAGCGGGAACTATGTTTAAAAAAAGGCAATCGGGTTAAGCCTGTAAAAAGTCCTTTTTACAGGAAGTTTTAAGTGATTAAGTGTTTAAGTAAAATCAAAAGGTTATATTTTCATTGCTTGGCGAGCATAAACATTTTCAAGACTTCCAGGGAAACCATTTTTTTTCGCTCTTGCGAAATTGTACTTCGTTGACCTGACGGCGGTGCGGAAAAGCGGGTTTCCGAGCGGAAATTGAGGCTCCGGGAGGCTCCTGGAGCGAGGAAACGCCTTTTTCGCGCCGCCGATCAGCCAAGGTGCTTGCGGAATCTTTTTTAAACCTAAATTGAGCGTTTCAAATTTTTACACGGATCAATATTTTGTATTTTTTT